>CAYTDF010000100.1:0-5924 GCA_964436365.1 uncultured bacterium
GTTCCTTACAGGACTGATCGGCGAGCATGGGTGCGAAAGCCGAGTGCATGCGGATGACGGGTGTGATGGTGGCGCGGGGACTCTTCAGAGCCGCCCAGTCTTTACTCTTTCTGTGGATCTTCATACGCCCGTTTTCGACGGACAATTCCGCCGCCAAGACCATGATGTCGGCGGCAGAGCCCCGGGTGCGCTCGATCGCTTCATACAGTTCAGGAGAGTCGAATGTCTGCCAGACATAGAAACCGGTCCGCCATGCTTCCGCCGCGCCAGGCGCACAGTGATGGAGTCCGGCGGTGGACAGCAGGACGCATCCGAGGAACGCGAAGCCGATTGCCGCGTATGCACTCTTCATCATCCGTATTCGAACCGGGATTCCCATAGGCCTCCTCTGTTCTTCTCCAGAGGGATTGGCGAGGAGCCAGTCGGAGAACGTGCGTCTGTTGCTTCAGTAACGGTTCAAGCACGCCGGTTCCCCGGTCCTTGTGTGGCCGAGAGGTGTGGGGTTGTGTCGAGGCGCGGCTTAGCCACGCATAATCCTCAGGAAGTTCGCCAACAGCGCCTTCCCCTCTACGGTGAGTATAGACTCCGGATGGAACTGCACGCCGAATGTCGGTCCTGCTTTGTGACGCACACCCATGATTTCACCCTGGTCCGTCTCGGCCGTCACTTCGAGAACTTCGGGAACGCTGTCGGGATCGATCGCCAGCGAATGGTAGCGTGTCGCCTCGAAAGGATTGTCCAGGCCGCGGAAGATACCTTCACCGTCGTGACGGATCATCGAAGTCTTACCGTGCATGATCCGCGCATTCCGGTGGATAATCCCGCCGAAGGCCTCGCCGATACACTGGTGCCCTAAACAGACCCCTAACAACGGGGTCTTGCCGTGGAAGCGCTTGATCGTGTCGACCGAGATACCGCCGTCGTCCGGCGTGCCCGGTCCGGGGGAGATGATAATCCCCGTGGGGCTCAGAGCTTCCAGTTCGTCGACCGTCAGCGCGTCATTCCGATACACGGTCATCTCTGCGCCCAGCTCACCCAAGTACTGGACCAGGTTGTACGTGAACGAATCGTAGTTGTCGATAACAGCCAGCATTGTTTTAGGTCTCGATAGGCACTTCGCTCTCGGCTCGCTATTCCGTCAGCGACTCCGGACGGTCGCTTGTCCGCTCGCACATGGCGATAGAGCGCCACAGCGCACGACTCTTGTTGCAGCATTCCTGATATTCCAAATCGGGATCGCTGTCGGCCACAATCCCCGCCCCGGCTTGCACGTATGCCTGGTTACCGACCATCACAATCGTCCGAAGCGTGATGCACGTGTCCATGTTCCCACCATAGCTAATATACCCCACGCACCCCCCGTAGGGACCTCGCCGGGTGGGTTCCAACCGATCGATGATTTCCATGGCCCGAATCTTCGGTGAACCGGTAAGCGTCCCCGCCGGGAACGTTGCTCTCAACAGATCGAATGGATTCTTCTCCTCGGCCAAAACTCCGATCACGTTACTCACCAGGTGCATCACATGGGAATAACGTTCCACGACCAGCAATTCATCCACCTTGACGGTATGGTACTCGCAAACGCGTCCGATATCGTTCCGGCCCAGGTCCACGAGCATAATGTGTTCGGCGCGTTCCTTCGGATCCGAAATCAGCTCCCGTTCCAGGAAACTATCCTCTTCGTCCGTGCGTCCGCGCGGACGGGTACCGGCCAACGGACGGTACGTCACCCGCCGGTCTTCCAAACGCACCAAAATCTCTGGCGATGCACCGATCAAACAGGTATCGCCATCCCGCAGGAAAAACGTGTACGGCGACGGATTGACTTGCCGTAGGGCGCGATACAGGTCGATCGGCGTGCTCTTCACCGTAATCTTGTTGCGCAAACTGACGACGATCTGGAAAACGTCACCCGCCCGGATATGTTCGATCGCTTCCCCGACAGCCTCTTTGAAATCGTCTTTCGTGCGATTGGGAACCATTTCGGGCTCTTCCGTCAGACCGGCCCCAAATCCAGGATTCTCCAGCGTCCGCGCCAGGCGGCGGCGTGTGTCGCCCAGCAGTTTCTTCGAGGCTTCGTACGTTGCGTCGACGTCGCCGTCGATCCGCAGGGTGGCGACAAGAGAGACACGCCGCTCCACGTGGTCGAAAACAACCACTTTGTCCGTCAGATAGAAAACGCTGTCGGGAATACCGTAGTCGTCACGCCCCGTGAACTGCAAACGCTCGAAATGACCGACCATCTCGTATCCTAGAAAGCCGACCAAACCTCCATAGAACGGCGGTGTCTTCTCGTGCTGAACCGCCTTAAACGGTTTCAGCGTGGCCTCGAGTACCGTCAGTGGGTCTTCGCCATCCTCAAGGTCCCGGACAGTCTCTTTCACCGCCTCGTTTTCCGAACCCCAATCGGTGATCGTCACGCGCCGGTCGCGGCTGGCAATCCGCACTTTCGGGGAATAACCGACAAACGAGTAGCGGCCCAAACGACCGCCCTGTTCGACGCTCTCCAGCAGGAATGCGTGCGGGCTGTCCGCCGCCAGCTTCAGAAAGACCGAAACGGGAGTCTCCAAGTCGCCCATCATCTCCAAGACGACCGGAACGAGGTTGCCCCGTTCAGCCAGTTGCCGGTAAGTATCGAGGTCCGGGTAAAAATCCGCCACTGATCACATCCTAAATGCCGCCTCGGGGAATCCGCCACACTTGGCGAAAACGTTCCCAATACTTGGGACGCGGCGATTGTTCATACAGTAGTTTATGCCGTTTCCATGAACGTGGGCAAACACCTTCGTCTAGAGCGTCCGTCAGACCCAGCGTCCGCGGCCGGTGAGCACGCCCCCAGGTGCGCCGCACAGCGTGGCTCCACATGAACGACGCCTTCGAGGAACGATTCTATTTCTTTCCGTACACGTCGTTAGGATCGAACGTCTTCTCTTGAGTCACGGCCAGTTGCCCGTCAGAGCCGAGCGTACGATAGAAACAGCCGCGATAACCTTTATGGCACGCCGCACCGTGTTGACGAATGCGCATCAGAACCGCGTCTCCATCGCAGTCGAGAGAGAGGCTCTCCACTTTCTGGGTGTGTCCACTGGTTCCGCCTTTGTGCCACAATTCTTGCCGGGAACGGCTCCAATAGTGGGCCTCACCGCTCTCCACGGTCTTCTCGAACGCCTCGCGGTTCATGAAGGCCACCATCAGCACTTCGCCGTTATCCGCGTCTTGGGCGATTGCGGTCAAAAGACCCTTGTCGTCAAACTTTAGCTGGTCACAGATACTCACCTGTTAAACTCCTTCTCTTGACTGCCGCTCTTGCAGGAAGAGCCGTTTCTAGATTCGAGGAGCATACCTCGACCGTCCCCGGTGGGGAACGATGGCGCTGCAACGGCCCAGCGGAGCCATTGTGCGAGTACGCAAAGCGGCACAAAGCGCTCCTCAAAACGCTTGAATGGCAAAAAATGCCCGTCGGTCAGATCGCTACGCCACCACGAGAAGACGTTCCTCGCGATGAGACCGATAAAACCAAGGACGCGTAAGCATAGTCTTTTGCGTTAGATAAGTACAATAAGCGAGAAACATCTCCAACGAGAAACTAAGTTTGGCACGATTCCCGCAAACAACTTCTGTGGGTGCTGTATTAGGAGGTCCAGAAGTTTCGGACGGAACTATTGCGAGTGAACGTCCGAGAATTCGGTGACCTCCGAGGTTCGGAGGTTGATTAAGGGTTGCGGAGCTGACCGTTAAGCCAACCGAACCTAACGAGACTGGCGACCGAGCGGAGCTTGGAGGCCAGTCTTTTTTTTTGCCTTCGGGTATAGTAGATCGGACGATAGAAATTCTATCCACCGGTACCCTAGCCGCCGTGCCCGACAGCCGGACACTGGTGTGCAGGGCACATGGGTGTGGCGGTTGAAGAGGAATGGCGAAGCGCGTAAAACTGGGCAAAGTTGTCGAAGCGCATTGGGATGCGGACGCAAAATCGGTTCGGTTCACAATGAGATTCGTGAATGGAATGGAGATGAAGGGGGCTTGTCCGGCGGGGGTGGACCCCGGGAGCGGGATGTACATACCCGCAGACCAACTCCGGACAAAATTGAAGAAGTTTCTAGGGATGACTGTATACGATCAGTCTGGGAAGATCGATCCATCCAAAATGACCCGTCAGGATATGGCCGGTCTCCGCTTCAACATCTCACTGAGCGACATGAACATCGGTGTGGCCCCGAAGGACTACAAACCCGACGCGAATACGTTTCTTTCGAGGCTCTTCTAGAGCCGCTCGCCGCATAAAGACAGGGCGGACTGTGGGGGCTCCGTACGATGATCGAATCTCGCTTGGTTCCGTTCACATTGGAGGAAGGGGGGCCTCCGCACAATGCGGATTGACCTGGTCGCCTACATACTCGGCTACATCTTGATCGGCGTCGCGCTGTCCATGATCCCCAGCCTAGGGATCGCCTTCCACGACGGCACGCCCGACCAAGAACCGTTCTTCTTCACTATTCTCGTTACACTACTCGTCGGCTTCGCCATGACGTATGCCAAGCCATCCACGGAAAAGACAGGGGAGAACGACCTCTCCACCCGCGAAGGTGTCCTCATTGTGAGCGCTGGATGGGCGATTGCCGGTGTCTTTGGAGCGATCCCTTTCTACCTCGCCGAGACCTTCGCTCCCACTGCGCCCGGACTCACAGGAAGCGCCGTCGCCTACATCAACGCTCTATTCGAAACCGTCTCCGGCTTCACCACCACGGGCGCGAGTCTCCTAACCGACTTCGATCAACCCCGCGGGATCATGTTTTGGCGAAGCCTCACCCACTGGCTCGGCGGGATGGGGATTATTGTGCTCTCTCTCGCCATTCTTCCTACACTGGGCGTGGGCGGAATGCAGATGTTTCGAGCCGAGGTCCCCGGACCGACCAAGGACCGCCTGACCCCACGCATCTCCGACACGGCAAAAACCCTCTACGGCGTCTATCTACTGATCACCGTCGTCGAGACGATCCTTCTAATGTTCGGCGGCATGTCTCTCTTTGACGCGCTCTGCCATACCTTTGGCACTGTCGCGACCGGAGGATTTTCCACTCACGCTCAATCCGTCGGCGGTTACGATTCGCGTTACATCAACTGGGTCATCACAATCTTCATGCTGATCGCCGGTGCGAGTTTCGCTTTGCACTTCCGCCTATTACGGGGAGAGGGGATCGTGCATCGTGGGAGTGGCGAGTTCCGCTTCTATATCGGGCTCTTCGTGGCCGTCACCCTACTTTTGGTGATTGTGCCATGGCAATGGGGCGCTGAGATGGAAACCATGCCCACCCAAGAGGCTTGGAAAGAGGGCTGGGGAGTGCAGAGCTGGGTCGGCCGTATCGAGCATGCCGCGTTCCAGACCGCGTCCATTCTCACCACCACCGGGTATGCTACACAGGATTTCGAACTTTGGCATCCCGTGGCCTGCATGCTCCTCTTCGTTCTCATGAGTGTGGGCGGGTGTGCGGGATCGACAGGGGGCGGCGTAAAGTGCATTCGCATACAGCTCCTCTGCAAGTCGGCGGCGCGCGAAGTCAAGCGACTTTTGTATCCCAAGGCGGTAATTCACGTCCGCCAAGACGGACGGCCCGTCACCGACAAGGTCATGGCCGGGATTATCGGATTCATCATTCTCTTCGGAATCTTCTTCGTCTTATCGGTTGTCTTTCTTTCCGCGCTCGGGCTGGATTTTGTCACCGCCACCACCGCGACCGCCGCCTCTTTGGGAAACATCGGCCCGGGGCTGGGCGCGGTTGGCCCGACCGACAACTATCTTTGGATGCCCAGTCTAGCCAAACTCTGGCTAATCTTATGTATGTTGCTGGGCCGCTTGGAAATATACTCCATTGTCGTTCTCGCTTCCCCCGCTTTTTGGCGGCGGTGACCGTATCCTACGGGGG
>CAYTDF010000100.1:5934-9361 GCA_964436365.1 uncultured bacterium
GCACCCGAGGAGAAACCTCTTGTCCAACGCAATCGAAAGGCTCTTCAGTCCACAACTCCCGCTTCCGGGTCTCCCCATCGTCGTTTCGGGACCCAGCGGTGTCGGTAAAGGAACCGTTCTCAAAAAACTCATGGCCGAGACGCCAGGGACCAGCCTCTCGGTCTCCATGACCACGCGAACCATCCGAGAGGGTGAGCGTGAAGGTGAGCACTACTACTTCACCTCCCGCGATGATTTCGAGCGCGCCATTCGAGAGGATGAGCTGATCGAATGGGCGGAGTTCTGTGGGAATTACTATGGAACACCGAAAGCCGCCCTGGATCGCATGTTGTCGAAAGGCACGGATGTGATTCTGGAGATCGAAGTCCAGGGCGGCCGTGCCGTTCGTGAAAAACTCCCAGAAGGCCTATTCGTATTCGTCCTGCCTCCCAGCTGGGCCGAACTGAGACAACGCCTGAAAAAGCGTGGCAGTGAGGGACCTGAGAGTCTCCAAAGGCGATTGGAGACCGCCCGGACCGAGCTCCAAACCATAGACGCCTATGATTACGTTGTCGTCAATGACGATGTCGAATCCTGCGCGCGCGCATTGGCGCGGATCATTGCCGCCTCTCATCATCGCAGGCAGCGTCTGCAGACCTGCATCGACCGCGACGGGTGGGACGCGATCCTGAGCGGAGACACCCCCTTATGAATGTCGCCCTGCTTGCATCCGAACGGTACCGCGATCACAAGACCGACATTCGGCCGGGAATGACGCATCCTGAGAACGAGGAACGTTTGATCGCCATCGAGAACGTGTTACGGCGCGAAGGCTGGTTTTCGAAAACGATTCCTGTCGAGCCGTACGAAGCCGACGACACATTGTTGCGCCGTGTGCACAGCGCCAAAATGATCGAAGGCATTCAAGACGCCTGCAAGAGCGCCAACCGTGTTTCGCTGGACTCGGACACCGTGGCTTCTCTCCATTCCGAAACAGTTGCGCGGCTAGCCGTCGGGGGTGCGTGCGCGGCGGCCGAAAAGGTCATCTCCGGCGAGGCGCACCGCGCGCTCTGTCTTGTCCGGCCTCCTGGGCACCATTCGATGCCCACCAGAACCATGGGGTTTTGCATCTATTCCAACATCGCTCTGGTCGCCAAATGGTTACAGGCCGAGCGAGGCGTCAAGAAGGTTTTGATTGTCGATTTCGATGTTCATCACGGCAACGGAACCCAGGAAGTCTTCTATGAAGACGACAGCGTCTTCTTCCTCTCCACTCACCAGTACCCGTTTTACCCCGGAACCGGTTCCGCCTCCGACACAGGCCGTGGGGCGGGGGAGGGGACGACACGAAATCTGCCGTTCCCCGCCGAAACCGCACCGGCGACGATTCTCGACGCTGTCGGAGGTGCTCTGGAGGAGATCGGCCCGGCCTTCAAACCCGAGTTCGTCTTGATCTCTGCCGGGTTCGACGGCCATAAACAAGATCCCTTGGCGTCATGGAATCTCGACGAATCCGCCTACCGCGAACTCACCTCGATGATTTTGGCCGTCGCCGATCGATATGCGCGGGGCCGGGTCGTCTCTCTCTTAGAGGGAGGGTACAACCTCGACGCCCTGGCGCGCTCTGTCCTCGTTCACCTGACGGAACTCTCTGGAAGCGCCCAGGCCTGATAATTTGTTCAAATAGACACATCCCTGCCAACCGAGACCGCGCTCGACGCGTCTCCCAATTGCGTGATCTGCTGGACAGGCGCGAGATTTACGCTTGGTGTTGAGATTGCTCGATGGTGTCACGCACACGTAAATATCTTAACTACCTCACACATATAGGCTTACGTGATATATATACAAGTATCCGAAGGGGCGCGTTGAGGTCATTCAGAACCAGCCGTGTCACTTTGTTCACGATTCATCTTGACGCGATGAGCCCCCCGAGATAGGGTTTCAGTGCTACTCTTCTTTTACTTCTTTGCACCACCTTCGTGTGGTCACTGGGGAGTGGTCGAATTGGCAAGACGCCTGACTCTGGATCAGGAGGCTGAAGGTTCGAGTCCTTCCTCCCCAGCGTTTAAAATCCTCCAATCCACGTGTTCTTCTTCTATCAAGAACTCGAAATTTATTCTTATGTTTCTCGATTTGACTGCAAAGAAGTTTCGTTTATTTGTCTCGTTGTCCACAGGGTTTTCACGGTTTATCCACTCCTTATTCACCCGTCAGTCCCCGCTTATCCGCAGTTGACTCACCATCTATCCACAGCTTATCAACAATGTTTGCCTGCGCATCCCGGTAGATTGCGCGTGCAGACAGGCTCGTCTCTTCATCGCTCGAACCGGTGAATTCGACTACGATTGGCACGCGACCGAACGCTCGGCGCTTCAATCGAAAACGATATGGACGACGCTCAGAGAGTCCAGATTCTAAGGGGGCATTGTGATGAACGACGAAACCAAGAAAACAGCCAACACGGGAGATGGTATGAGTCGAAGAGGTTTTGTCGACACATCCGCGAAGACAGCGGCGGGCTTCGCCCTCGCGGGTGTCACGGCATGCTCCTCCTCGCAGAAACTCGCCACCGAGCGCGTGCTGGGCGCCAACGATGCCATCCGCATCGGCGTGATTGGCTCAGGTGGCCGGGGAACCTGGGGAATGAAGACCGCCCTTTCACACGGCGCGAAATGCGTCGCCGCCTGTGATGTCTACACACCGCATCGCGAACGCGCGAAAGAGATTGCCGAGGAAGCGGGCAGCGGCGGTACCGATACCTACCTCGACCACCGCGAGTTGCTCGAACGTGACGATATCGACGGTGTATACATCGCGACTCCTGACCATTGGCACCACGATGTCCTGCTTGACGCTCTCGCGGCCGGCAAGGATGTCTACTGCGAAAAGCCTCTTTCGAAATCGATCGAAGAGGGCAAGAGCATGGTGAAGGCGGTTCGGGCCACGGATCGTATCGTTCAGGTCGGCAATCACCGGCGCAGTGGCGAACACTGGGCGCGTGCGGCGTGGATGATCAAGTCTGGCGAATTGGGCAAGGTCGCCTGGGTTCGCGTCTACGATATGCGTGACTGGTCGCGAGGCGATCCGTTTCTTGGAAGGGACAGCAGCGGCGAATTGGATTGGGAGCGATTCCAGGGCAACGCCAAGAAACGCCCGTTCGACCGCAAGCGGTTCCTCGCCTGGCGCTGGTATTGGGATTATGCCAACGGCCTGGTGACCGACATCGGTGCGCATCAGCTCGATGTTGTCCAGTGGCTCATGGATGTCCAGGGCCCCAAGAGCGCCACCGCCAACGGTGGAAACTACTATTTCGATTTCTGGGAAACGCCCGATGTGCTCAGCAACGTTCTGGACTACGGAACGTTTACCGCGAACTTCAGCGTCCAGTTCATCAATGGAAGGCAGAATGTCGGTGGGATGATCTGCGGTTCCGAGGGATCGCTCG
>CAYTDF010000100.1:9371-11506 GCA_964436365.1 uncultured bacterium
CTGGCAAGTTCCAGCTCTTCAAGCGCACCGATGACAAGAGCACACCCGAAATCGACGAGTACAGGCAACCTTCGAAAGAATGGCCCCGGCCTTATGAGGGCTCCATGCACGTGCTCAACTGGATGGAATGTATGCGCAGCCGGAACCAGCCCAACTCACCCATCGAGGTCGGGCACCGCGTCATCACCGCCGCCCATCTCTGCAATCTCGCCTATCGAACCGGGAAACGGATCGAATGGGATGTCGAGAAAGAACAGATCCTCTGAGCCTTCGCGAAGACGAGAACACGCCACAATGAAACAACCCTGCCCAGCGGTTACAGTTGCGGCGGTGTTTCTGCTCGTCGGCTGTTCTCCCGCGCCCAACTTTGCGCCCGATCTGCAGACGTTGACGCTGCAATGCAGGGTATACGAGGGAGAAATCTTTGGCTTTTACTCATTCACGGAAGGTGAGATAACGCAACCTGAAGATCGCAAGCGTGTCGACATCATCTATTACTTCGATAACGATGACTGCTCCGAGGGTGCGCTCATCGGCCGGGACGATCGTCCGGAGTATCTCTTTCCGATCGGCCACAAGTCGTGGCGCGAGTTGATGACGCTTGAGCCCCCTACAGAGGAGAGTGAACCTGTAGGGGGGATCATGTCCATAACCAAGGACAAGGAGGGATTGGCCTTCTGGGTGAAGACCCACAGCGGCGAGTACATCCTGACGAGAATCAAGACCGTGCAACCCGCCACCTATTCGGACATGATCTCAGGCGGCACCGCAACCGTCGAACTCGAGTGGACCCGGCCACACGCGGACTGAGACAGCCCCTTAACGTGACACGTACGCGAATGTTCAGTAAACTCAAATTTGACGGGTGACATGGTGCGGAGCATTGCTTCGAGCGCCGGTGGTTTGCGTACAACATGGGTGACCTTCTCGGAAAACTAAGAGCGTTTCAGAAGACGATGCCCGGAGCGGGGAAGAGCGATCCCGATGGGGAAGCCCCCGGCTCTGCTACGCCCCCGTCTGCAGAGACGTCTCCGACAGACAAGCCGCCAAATGGCCGTTCCGGCATGCTGGAGCAGCTGCGCAACATCCCCGGGATCGTCCTGGCCCGCGAGTTGGAACAGGTCATCGATCGACGCGAAGAGGCGCGTGACGAGTTCCTGCAATCGGTCGGGTTGGAGTTGATCGAGACATCCAAAGGCTGTTTCTGGCGCAGGGACCGCGATTTTCCGTTGCCGCTCACCGTCCAGCCTCAGGCCGCCCCGTCAGTTGCGCGTAAAGACATCCGCGAAATCACGGGCGAAGAGTTGGCCCGGCTCGGTGGCGATGACGCTCTCCGTGAGACGCACCCCGAACAGTTGCTTTATCTCGATACCGAGACCACCAGTCTATCGGGTGGGGCGGGGGTGATTGCGTTCTTGGTCGGTGTGGGTTGGCTGGAGAGCGACCGGTTCGTGGTTCGTCAGTACTTCATGCGCGATTTCGATGAAGAACCGGCGATGTTGGCCGACCTGTTGGATCTCATGCAGAGGTTCACAGCCTTCGCTACCTACAATGGCAAGTGCTTCGATATTCCTCTGCTTCAGGTCCGTTACGTTATGCAGCGGAACCGTGTTGCGCTACAGAGTTGGCCGCACTTGGATCTGCTCCACCCGGCGCGCAAGCTTTGGAAGGCGCGCTGCGGAAGTTGTTCGCTGGGGAACCTGGAGAAAGCCGTCTTGGGGATGGGTGAACGGGAATGCGATATTCCTGGCGAGGAGATTCCCGCTGTTTATTTCGATTTCGTCCGTGGTCGGCGTATCGAGCGCATGCGGCCCGTGCTCGAGCACAACGTGCAGGACATCGTCTCGCTGGCCGTGATGAATGAGGTCGCTGCGTACACCGTCGCGCACCCCGAACGCTGTGATGTCCTGGATCGTTACTCTGTGGCTCGTTGGCGCGAACGGCAGGGGCTTTGGGATGAATCGATACGTCTGTTTGAGGATGCCTTGTCGGTGGAGTTGCCAGAGGGGTTACCGTTGGGGGCCCGGTTTATTGCGTTACGCACGTTGGGATTGATGCACCGGCGCACCCGTGCGTATGATTCTGCGGCTAAGGCTTGGGAACGGCTCTGTGCCGATCCGTTCCCACCGCACCCG
>CAYTDF010000101.1:0-11217 GCA_964436365.1 uncultured bacterium
AAACTTATCCGTCCCCACTCCATCTCGCAAGTGTTTTCCAGGCTCCGTACACGTCCCAAAAAGATCATTCCGGCTTGTCGGTGGATTCGTTCGGTTGCACGGTCTCAAGCGCGCGCGGATCGAGGAAAATCGAAGGCATCTGCTCACCGCGCGCGTGCACGGGACGCAGACTCCCCCGAGTGCGCGTACTCACCATTGTCAGGATCGCATAACGAAACCGCACGGGATGGCGTCCGACCAGATTGATCGTAAACGGCATCGGCTTCTCAGGCTCGACATTGAAAAGCGTTATTCGGGGACTGTATACCATCTGCTTCTTCTCATCGTAAAAACTCATCTTGAGCTCCACCTGCGGTAGCCTGCGCGCGATCCTGAAGACCAACCGGCCACCAAAGAACTGCTGTGCGCCCGTGTAAAACCCATGGGACCGGGGAACGAGCCCGACTTCGAGCATCGCCATCGGCCGGTAACTGACGACGGTCAGCCGATTCGCAAACCAAGGGATCGTGGTAACCGTCGTGACATCTTGGATCTCACCGCCCATTCCCTCGCGATAGAAGCGTATCCCCTCGACCTCCTCCGCTGGGTATGTGGGCTGAGGCGCGCCTTCAACCGAGAAGAGGCCATTCTCGAAACCCGTCACCTTGCCGTAGATGACCCGGCCGTCGCTCAGATGGATGGTTTCGGCCATGCCAGAAGACGCGGGCATAAGCAGACCCAGAAGGGCGATGGCTGCGAGGCCGGACAAAGAGGGAAGAAGGACCTCGGCACGTGTTCTTGTGAAAAACGGAGCCATGGGCTTACTCTGCATGTTAGTGGAGCGTCTCCCGAATGGTTTCTCCTGTAGGGCCGGGCGCTCGGCGTCCTCCAATCGGAAACATCTTTTGGAAGAGACTTAAGTATACCATGCGCGCGCGAGTGCGCTGCCCACGAAGGGATAAAGGGACCATGGACATCTCGACAAGCCGGTTGATGGATTTGCGCCTCGAACTGGAGACACTTCAGGTCGAACAGACACTCGCCCGATGGCGGAACACCATCTACGGGGACAGTATAGACCTTACCCAGAGCTACGAGGGGCATGAAAAGCTCTTTTCCCAAGAGACCGTCGAACGGATCAAAGAACAGCGGGAGAAGGTTTCCGGTGACGAAGCCCAGGCCCTGCTGTACTTCAAACTCGAGCTGTACGCGGAGTACATCCGCCGTACGGTGGCTCGACACGACGAGAAGATCGCCAATACAACCGCAAACGCCGAAGTGGAAATCGGCGGTGAGAGCGTCCCCTTTCGGCAGCTCTCCCGGCTCTTGGCCCACGAAGAAGATTACGACCGCCGACAGCTGATCGCCGAGTCAGCCGTCCCCGTGCTGGAACGCCTGGAACCGGTCTTTCTGCAACGGGAAAAGGATGTCCAGGCTGTAGCGCTAGAGTTTGGATACGACGGCTATGTGGAGTTTGGAGAGCGCGTGCGGCTGGCCGACCTGAACGAGCTGGCCCGGCTCGTGGACGAGTTTGTGGAGGAAACGGACGACCTCTACGAAGGCCTCTTGGGTGAGATGGCGGAACGCAATCTGAACATCGCCCCGGTCAAACTCCGCCGTTGCGACTTTCCTCGAATGCTGCGCGCCGTGGAATGGGATCGGTTCTTCCCCGCCGACCGTTTGCTTTCAGCCGCGAAAGGGATGATGGCAGGCTTGGGCATCGACATGAAATCGCAGCAAGGGCTGAAGATTTACACCGAAGACTGGGCCCGGAAAGCGCCGCGCTCAGCCTGTTTCGCCCTTAGAATCCCCATGGATGTGCGCGTGGCTATCAGCCCCATCGGCGGCCTGGCCGACTACGCACATCTCTTCCACGAGATCGGCCACGGGCTGCATTACGTCTTCACAAACCAGGCGGTGAGTGAACTCCGCCGTCTCGGCCCCAAAACCGTGCCTCAAACCTTCGCATTCCTGATGGAAGACCTTTCCAAGACCCCGGCCTGGCTGGCCGACGCAACGGAAATGAGCCAAGAAGACGACGAGGACTTGAAGCGTTGCGAGGCATTCTCCATGGTCTTCCGAATGCGCCGCTGCGGAGCCATGTTGGCCTACGAGCGGTGGTTGCACGCAGACGGGATCGAGCCGCGCGACCGCTATCGCGAGCTGCTCAGTGAAGCGTATGGAGTGGGGTTGGACAGCGCCGACTCGTCGCGGTACCTCGCCAATGTGGAGGATCTTTTCGCCGTGGTCGACCGGGTCCGGGCGTGGTTCCTGCATGCCCAGCTCGAGGCGCATCTGGAAGACAACTGGGGAGAGAGCTGGTACCAGTCGAGAGACGCCGGTGATTTCCTGAAGAGTCTGTGGGCGACGGGAACACGCCACGTCGCTGAAGACCTGGCCGGTCTTTGGGGCCCGGCGAAGCTGGAGGCCCGTCCGCTCATCCAGAGGGTCTTTAGGCAATCGGCCTAGAGCGTCCTTGCCGAAGGACCGCAGCAAAGATCGCGGCTAGACATTAGGCATCGCCTGCCATCGGCCGACAACGACGGCCACGATCTCCAGCTCGTCGGGAGGAATCGCAACCGTCGGGTAGTCCCGATTGTGGGGTACGAGCAGTGTCTTGGTCTCTTGCCGCAGAAACTCCTTGACGGTCTCTTGGGCCTGGTGCCGGGCAACCACGATTTGTCCGTCACGCGGGTACGGAGCGCGGGAGGCGTCACAGACCACCAGCTCGCCGTCGCGCAACGTCGGCAGCATGCTGTCGCCCTTCACACGTAGTATGAAGCACCGGTCGATACCGCCCCGCCATGTCTTGGGAACCACCTGGGAGCCAAGCATCTCTTCGGACATATCCGCCAGCGCTCCAGCGGGCACATGCCCAAGGATCGGAAGTTCGCAGAGTTCCAGATCGACGAGCCCCCCGTCGATATAGCGGGGATGGCCATCGAAAGGCTGGTTGGGAGCCGCGTGCTCGACAAAGGCTGGGCGGCTGCCCTGCCATTTCAACCCGACCTTCTCATCCGTCAGGTCTCCGATGGAGACCTTGACCCCGAATTCCCTTTCCCCCCAACGCGAAAGCGCCTCCAGTTTGTCGCGCCGGGGTCTGGTTCCCGTGTTCACCCAGTTCGAGACAGTTGTGGTGGGGACATTCAATTCTTCAGCCAAATCGCGCATTGTGCGTCCGCTCCATTCGAGCAGTCTCCGCATCTTCTCGTTGAATCGCATTGGACCGGTCTCCCAGCAGAAAGAGTGCGTAGTCACAAACAGTATCCGTACTATAAATAATGGGATATAGTACAATCTAGAGACACTACTAGAGTCTATCATATACAAATGATCAGGAGAATTGCAAATGAAATCTTGCTTGGGCATCCACGATGTTGCGGAAATCGAGAGGGAGCGGGACTGGCTGTCTACCGGGGAGGTGGCGAAATTTCTGGGTATTTCGTCAAAAACGGTCTCCAGATGGAGATGCTCGGGGATCGTGCGGGCCTCTCGTCCGTATTCAGAAGGCAACTGGCGGTACCCGATTCGCGATGTGAAGGCGCTCTGGGAAGGAATATCGGGAGATGCACTGTAGAAAGGAGGGCGGAAGGAACTTTCGAGCGACGCGAGCCCCCGGGGCGGTGAGACGGTGCGGCGCTCCCAGCTCGTCTCACAGTTTTTCCACGTTGAGGTCGATCCGGCGGCGGTTCAGCCAAAAGAATCCAAACAGGTCGGGTACGGTTCGTTTGAGGCGATTCCAGGTCCCGTACTTGGAGTGTCCGAAGCGGCGCGGCCGGCCATTGATCGGGACATTGACAATTGTATACCCCTGGGAGTGGAGGACGGCGGCGAAGAACCGATGCACCCCGCAAACCCATGGAATCTGGGCGACCGATTCCTTGGGAAAGACCTTGAAACCGCACCCGGAATCCGTGGCATGGTCGCTGAGAAGTGTACGCCGAATCGTGTTGGCGACCCGGGAGCTGAGACGCTTACAAAGCGTGTCCGCGCGGCGACCCCGTTCGCCACAGACCAAGACATCCGCTCCGCCCGCCGCGACCATCTTGGGGATATCCGCGGGATCGTTCTGCAGATCTCCATCCAAGGTGACGATCGACGCTCCCCGCGCCTCCCGAAACCCAACCGCGAGCCCCGCCGTCTTGCCCCGGTTCTCCGCGAACCGCAGGCAACGCAGGAATCCGAATCGTTCGTTGGCGCACTCTAACGCGCGCCGGGTCCCGTCGGTGCTTCCATCATCGATAACCAGGACCTCAAATTCGGGGCCCCAACCGTCGAGTACGGAGTCGATCTCCTCCAACAAGGGAAGGATGTTCTCCTCTTCGTTGTACACCGAGATCACGATGGAAACTTCCGGTGTCTCAGTGGCCGATATGGTGGAGGGATTGTCGTTCATCGGGTTGGTTGTATCGCAGGATGGCCGCTGTGGCGGCATCTCGGTTCACGTTTGAAAGAGCATCACGAAGTTCCCGAAGATTTCCTCTTGGAAATGGTCGATCATCTGTTCCTTCATAATCTGCAAGGCGTGCAGCGTCGGGAGCCCCTCTTTGTAAGATCGTTCCGCGGTAAGCGCGTCGAAAACATCGGCGATACAACAGATGCGGGCGTAATCGTGAATCTCGTCGGCTTTCAGACCGCGCGGATAGCCGGTTCCATCCTCGCGTTCGTGGTGTTGCTGGGCGATAACCGCGCACTCCGGGCTCAGCTGGCCAGTCTTCTTGAGGATATTGTAACCCTGGCCCGGATGCGTTCGCATCTTTCTCATCTCATGTTCGTCGAGTGGCCCGGGCTTATTCAGAATATCCGAGCTGATACCGACCTTCCCCAGATCGTGGAGAAAGAACCCCGCGCCGAGCTCGTGCATGTCGACGTCGGAGGAAGTCCCATAGAGCCGCTTGGCCAATGAGACGCACAAGACACCCGTGTTGACCGAATGGGTGTAGGTGTAGAAATCGTGCGAGGTGATCCGCAACAGATTGAGCGCGGTGTCGTCATCGGAAAGAACCAGATCGACCACTTGGCCGATGGCCTTTTTGCTTTCGACAATGCACTCGGCTGTGGGTGTCTCGAACAAGCCCTGCATCAACTCCAGAGAGTTCTGGTACACCGCTTTCGCTTTTTCCTCTGGAGGGAGTGCCTGATCTTGAATCGCGAGGCTGAGACTCTTGCTGATATTCTTGGTGGGATTCCATTCCTTCGGAGATTTCGCTTCGGGAACAGGATGGGACATACATTCAACCTGCTCCACGATTTTCGATTTTGACGTGTCGATCCCCACCTCACGGAATCCGAACTCGCGTAACTCTTCGAGCTGCTTCTCGGACTCAATCGTGTATTCCCGGGATGCGAAAGGATTCCGCAGCAACTTCCAGGGCAGGATGACATACATTCCCACTTCCACGTCTTTAACGTTGAGCGTCTTTATCATGGCTTCTCATGGGCGTCTTGCGCCGAGTGCTTCGTGAAGACGATTCCGGCGGGTTCAACCGTCCTCATCATCCCAAGGCAATTCGACATAGTAAACCTCAAAGACCTCCAGCTCATCCTCGGCGTACCGGAATGGCGCGGTGTTATGGACAACGGCGTAGAATCCGGCCCAGGAACGAGTGGTGCGCAAAGGCACCTTGGCGGAATAAGGGTGCTCCTCGACCAACGTTAGACGGCTCTCGTCGAAACCTTCCGGGAAGGCATTCTTGAAAGCGTGCCGGGGATAGACCAGTACCGAATCCCCCGTGGGAACGGGATCGTTGTGAGCGAGATTTGTCAGCCCAGCCCGGCGCGCATAGGTACGCCATCCCCAACTGCCCCGGTATTGAATCGTCAGCCCCTCCTGGCGCGCTCGCTCGACCAGCCCCGGCAGTTCCTCTCGCACATATTTTCGCGCCACGTTCGCGTATTCGTAGTCGGCAACACCCAACAACGCCGCGAGCAGGAGTTGGATCGCCAACGTTACCCCCAGCAGCGTACGCACGAGCCAGCCGCTTCCGATCGAGCCTTCCGCATGGAGTATCAGAACCACGAGGAGTGTGAGCGCCGGGAGAAGCGGGAGGATGTGCCGTACCGCCTGGAAGCCGACACCGAATATGGCGATGCCCAGATGACAGCCCACCCAAATCAACAGGAATAGAACGTCCCGGCCCCGATTCGGCTGGAACTGCCCCTCCGGGGGCAACGGCTCCGCGTCGGTGGACTGAGACTCGGTGGGCTGGGACGCCGTACTGCGGGAATCCCTCCAACACCGCTCGAACGCCGCGCAGAGAACCCAAACCATCAGAACGATCCCGGCCACCAACCAGAAATAGAAGTCCGGCCCGAGCCGGAACTCCATGGCGGTCTCGTAGCGGTATGCCTCCACCACGCCCGCCGCACCGCAGAGAGCCGCGAGCGGCAGCCGCCACCACCTTCGAATTTTCAGATCGTGAACGATCGCCACCGGCCAGAGCCAGAGCAAAGCCCCCACAACGGTCGCCCCAGCACGAAGTTTGTCAAGCCAATCGTAATTCTCGGTCCCTCGATACTCCCGCGCCATGTACGCAAGATGAACCTCACCATGCGCCCATACGTTCTGCGCAAACCAGGCCGCGAGCATGGCCACGGGAATGAGCAGCCAAACCAGCGCCTTCGGTTTGCGGTACAACAGCGCATACGACCCCAGGATGAGGAATGCCACCATGTGCGAGTATTTGGTCAGGATCGCACAACCCGCCCAAAACGCTCCCAGCGCCATCAGGCGTTTCCGGTCCCGGTCACACCCCAACACAAAACATGCGACGGCGGCCACCATCAGCGCTGTCCCCGGAACATCGCGCATCAGATTGGAGGAGACGACCACGGCCGGGCTGGCCAGTACGAAGAAAAGCGGCCACAAACGGCCCGCCGCGAACCGAAACGCCAGTACGGCCATCGAGAGCGCCAGCATCACAAAGAAGGGGAGCATGCCCAGATGCAGAGCCACTTCATTGTGCCCAAAGATTCCAAGGATCGGCGAGAGACAGTAGCTCAGCAGGGGCGGGTTCGTCGTCGATTCAAAGACGGGAACTCGATCCAGCAGCCACGTGATTTCACCGGAATAGGGGCGTAGCGGGTCCTTGAGGATCTGTTCGGCGACTTCGACCACGACGGGATCGTCGATGGTGAAGGGCTTATCCAAGAACGGGACGGAGACAACAAGCGCGCACCCCAGCGCGATTGCGTAGTGAAGCAGAGTCGGTCGATTCATCTCGTTACACCTGCAGATCGTACGAACATCTTTGCATCCATTAACCAGCACGCTACTTTACCACACAGGCATTCGGCCCGCGACACACGCAGTGGGGTTCGGCGGGCAAAACTGGATTGGGCGGATCGCACCGACCGTGTGAGAACAGCCCAGAGCGAGAGTGAAGAAATGAACGATCATCTGAATCGAATGATAGAGTGCGGGGTCGTCGCGGTGATCCGCGCACCCAGTTCGGAAATGCTGACCCACGCCGCGAAGGCGCTCGTCGCCGGTGGGGTGACGGTTATGGAAGTGACGATGACCACGCCGAACGCGTTACGAGTCATCGAGGACGTCCGTAACGAAATGGGCGACGCGATCCTGATGGGCGCGGGGACGGTGTTGGACCCCGAAACCGCCCGTATGTGCATCCTGGCCGGTGCGGAATTCATCGTCTCCCCCACGCTGAACCTAGAGACGATCAAGATGTGCAAACGCTACAGCAAGATCGTGGTGCCGGGAGCCTACTCGCCAACCGAGATTCTGACGGCTTGGGAAGCGGGAGCGGACGCGGTCAAGGTCTTCCCGGCCACGGGGCTGGGCCCGGGCTACTTCAAGGACCTCAAAGGACCTCTTCCCCAGATACGGCTCACCCCGACCGGGGGAGTCAGTCTTGAAACGGTGCAGGACTTCGTCCGCGCGGGAGCGGAATTCGTCGCCGTGGGCGGGAACCTCGTCTCCAAGAAGGCCCTGGCGGAGCACGACTGGCAGTGGATCACCGATACCGCCAAGGAGTTCCGGAGACTGGTCACCGAAGCCCGGGCAGAGTAAAGCGCGTCGGATACCCAGGTATCTCGAGACGGGGAGAATACGAACCGAAAGGCACGGAGGAAAAGAATCATGGTTGATGTCGTAACATTTGGAGAAGCGATGGTGCGGCTGTCGCCGCCCTTTTTTCAGCGTTTGGAACAGACCCAAAGCCTGGATGTAAAGATCGGCGGCGGTGAGTACAACGTCGCAGTCGGCGTGGCGCGGCTGGGTCTGCAGAGCGCATTCATCAGCCGCCTGACACAGAATCCACTGGGGCGGATGATCGCCAACAAATGCCGCGAGCACGGTGTCGACACATCGCAGATCGTCTGGACAAAAGACGATCGGGCGGGTCTCTATTTCGTCGAGTTCGGTGCCAATCCCCGCCCTTCTAGCGTGCTCTACGACCGTAAGGATGCGGCCATCAGCAAGATCGTCCCCGGCGAAGTCGACTGGGATGCGGTCTTTGCGGGCGCGAAATGGTATCACGTCAGCGGGATCACACCGGCGCTCTCGAAAACCGCCGCCGAGGTGACCAAAGAGTCGCTCATGGCCGCACAGAAATCCGGGGTCAAAGTCAGCGTCGATCTCAACTACCGCGCGAAACTCTGGACGGAAGCGGAAGCCCAAGAATGTATGAGCGAGCTGATGGAATACACGGACATCCTCATCACCACCGAAGAGGATTGTATGCGAGTCTTCAAGATCGAAGGGGACGACTACGAAGAGGTCGCCAAGAAACTCCAGAGCGAGTTCAGCTTCGAGACCGTGGCCATCACCCTACGGGAAAACGTCTCGGTGTGGAAAAACAACTGGACGGCCATCGCCTACAATAACGGCAAGGTCTACAAAACCAACACGTACGAAGTTGAAGTTGTGGACCGCGTGGGCGGCGGCGATTCGTTCTCGGCGGGATTCATCTACGGTTCGCTGAGCGGCGATCTGCAGCGCGGCGTGGATTACGGCGTCGGCTTCTCCGCTCTGAAACATTCGATTCCGGGCGATCTGAACTGGAGCACGCTGGAAGAGGTAGACCGTATCGTCGCCGGTGGTGGGAACCTGAGAATCGTCCGCTGATTCATCACGCCTTGCCCCGGAAAGAACGCGTGGGTGCGGCGGTCTGAGCGGAATTGCGATGAACCGGCATCATTGGATTGCGATACTCGTTCTTTCCGCCATTGTGCGGGGGACGGTCATCGGGCTGTGGGCCACGCGCTACCCCTGGGGCGACGGGCTCTTCTATGGAGTGATCGCGGAACAGTGGTTCCGATTCGGCGTAGCGCACGACTACTTACTGCTCTTTCCGCCCGGCTATTCCGCTTCCGCGCTGCTCTTCCGGACAGTGTTCGGAACGGCGGGCGCGCTGACGGCGGTCGGCTTCCTGTGCGGAACGTTCCTGCCCGTGGTCGTGTACGCGGTCGCGCGGCGGCTGACAACGTCGCGAGAGGCGCTGCTGGCGGGGATATGGTGCGCGGTCTCGCCGCTGCTGACAGGCCTTTCTGCCGAATTCCTGGCGGACGCGCAATTCATCCTACTCGTCTGGATTCTCGTCTTGCTGGCGATGCGGATGAGCCAACGCGCGGCTCCGGCCAGCTCGGCGGCGTTCGGCCTGCTTTCAGGATTCGCCTTTCTCACCAAACCTGAGGCGCTAGCCCTCGTCGGCTGTTTGGGACTCGCGGTCGCGCACGCGATCTACCATCACCTGCCGACAGCCAAAGAGAAGCGGTTCGCGGCAACGGGGCTGGCAACCGCGGCGGTCCTGGCGTCTCTGGTCTCCGCGCCGTATTTGATCTGGCTGCACGGCCAAACCGGAAACTGGATGCTTTCGGGGAAGGCTCCGCTCAATGTGATGCACGCCGAAGCCAAGCAGAAGACCGATGTCCACGAGCGGGAACTCCAGCAGGTCTACAGCCGTGCGTTCCGTTTGACCGAAGACGGACGCTTGGCGTTCCTCGCCGAGAGCCCTTCCCTGCTCCGAATACTCAAGAACGATCCTTCGGCCACGGCCGATGTGTACCGGCGTAACTGGTCGGTCACGAAATCTCGCTGGAGTTGGCGTACCCGTGCGCTTCTGGCCGCCATTATGCTGGGCGCGTGCGAGCTATACCGGCGGAGACGCGTCCGCAAACGTCTGTTCCCCTGGCTGATCGCGAGTACGCCGATGGTTCTTCTGCTTCTACCGCCGATCTTCGTCTCCATGGTCCAGCCCTCGTTCCATCCCGACCGCATGTTTGGCCCGGCACTGCCGTTCTGGATTCTGCTGGGCTCGGTGGGCTTGGGATTCCTCCGCAGACGGCTCCCTTGGAAAAGCGCAAAACAAGCGCGCGTGGCCGTGGCCACAATCGTCACGGTTCCGCTCATGCTGGCATTGCTGACGATGAGCCTTTTGGATGCGCGGCGGCTCAACGCACGAACCCTCGATGCCGCCAGAAGCCTTCAGCACCGTGTGGACGTTCTGGGAAGTTGGGTCGAAGCCAATCTCCCGCCGGATGCGACGATCGCATCGACCAGCCTGACGGACGAACTCACCCTGGGCCGCCGGTCGGTCTGGTTCCCTTACGAGCGCGACGTGGATCGGTTGGAACGCTACCTGATGGATCGAGGTGTGACCGCAGTCGTCTCCGACAGTGGCGGCGGGGTCTACAGCCTGGGCTTCTTTGGAATGACCCCTTCTCGCTATCGACTCGAAAAGAGGTATCCAGGGCTGGGGCCGATTTCTCTCTTCCGATTGCGAGACGACGCGCAATAGGAACGGTTCGTCCGGCGGAAGAGTATGTAAACGAGTCCCCCACGAAAAAACCCCGGCGCGGTTGCACCGGGGCTTTTTGTTGCTTGGTTTAATCGTACCTGTAGACAACTCGCGAGAAAACTATTTGACCTCGCGAACGTACAAGTCCTTGTACTTGACCTGCTCCGATGGATCTCTGTCGTGGCATTGCAGGGCAATAAAACCCTTGAGGCCGTACCTCTTGACGTCATCGTCGGAGAGCTGGAAATCAACCATCTTCTGACCGTTGACCCAGGTCTGGATGTGACGGCCCTGATAGCGAACCCGCATCGAGAACCAACGGGCCTCGAGCGTAATCAGATCGGCTGCGCGCTCGACACCATAGATGCAACCGGTGGTCCAATTATCGTCGGTGACATCGACCTGAGCCTCACAACCGACCGGCCAAGAATCAGGGTTGTCCTTGGGCGGGTTGGCGCGGATATAGAACCCACTGTTGCCA
>CAYTDF010000101.1:11227-11486 GCA_964436365.1 uncultured bacterium
GGCCCGCATCTCCAGGTCGGTAACCTCTTCCTTGGTGTAGTAGATATGTCCGTGCGCGGCGGAGCCAACCAGAGCACCCTCTTCGTCGACTTCCCATGTGGCCTTGTTGTGTTTGGTCCAGCCTGCGAGATCCTTGGTGACGATCGGCCGCCAGCCCGGTTCGGCATCGGAAGGTTTGAGAGTTTTGACTTTGAGGTTGCGGTACTTGATGGTCACGCCGGGATGATGTTGTTGGACACCGATCACGCCCGTGTTACGA
>CAYTDF010000102.1:0-11282 GCA_964436365.1 uncultured bacterium
CCACCCGTTACGAGCAGACCGCGTTCTCGTGCGATCCCCTCGTATTCGGGGATGCGTTCCGGCTCGCACTCTCCATGAAGGACCTCGACGCCGGCCAAACCGTACTGTATGAGTTCATCCACGACAGCCTCGATCTCTTTCAATGTCTTGCGTCGAAGTTGCTTGGGGTGAGCCAGCACGGGAACCCCTCCGGCTTCGACAATCATCCTCACACACGCTTCAGGCGGGTACTTCTCCTTAAGAATAAACGCTTTGCCACCACCACTCGCCAGGTATTCGTCAAAGGCCTCTTGGAGGGTCGAGACAGCGCCCTTCTTGAGTAAGGCGCGCGCCATGTGCGGCCTTCCGATGACGCCTCCCCCGGCCTCGGCGATCACATCGTCGAGCGTGATGTCGATTCCCAACTCATTGAGTCTTGCGATCACACGGGGGTTGCGATTGTTGCGTCCATCGAGAATGTCGCGAAGTCCCTCTTGAAACCGCTCATCCTCGATGTCGCTGTAGTAGCCGAGGATGTGCATGGTGCCGCCCTCGTAGAGCGCGCTGATCTCAACGCTGGGGACGATTTCCACACCGAGTTCCTCTCCGGTGGCCATGGCCTCGGCGAGGCCCGCCGTCGTGTCGTGGTCGCAGACCGCGAGGGCGGCTAGACCGGCCTCCTTGGCCGCTTCCACCAGTTCCCGAGGCGAGAGAGAGCCGTCGGAGGCGGTGGTGTGGGCATGCAGATCGATGAGCCGGTTGTCTGTCATCACGCTTCGAGATACCCGAGTTCGACGAGTCTGTCGACGATGTGCTGTGCGCTCTCTTGCGCTGTCTGTTCAGAGGTTCTGCAGACGATTTCCGCCTCTTCCGGTGCTTCATAGGGGTCGTCGATTCCAGTGAAGTGTGCGATCTTCCCGGCGCGCGCCTTGGCGTAGAGCCCCTTCACGTCGCGGCTCTCGCAGACCTCGAGCGGGCAATCTACGTGTACTAGAACAAAGTGCTCGATCTGTTTCCGGATTTCCTGCCGAATGTGCCGGTAAGGGCTGATGGCCGCCGCCACGGAGATGATGCCGTTTCGTGTCAGGAGGTCGCAAACGAAACCGATCCGCCGTAGATTGGTGTCCCGATCTTCATGGGAGAATCCCAGCCCCTTGGATAGGTTGGTTCGAATCACATCGCCATCGAGTGTCTCAAACTTCAGCCCACGCTCTCGTAGTAAAGGCTCTAGGTGTTGACAGACCGTGGTCTTGCCCGCACCCGACAAGCCCGTCATCCAGAGTGTGAAACCTTTTTGTCCCGCAGGCGCTTGTGGCGCGAGCTCTCCCGGATGGTTGACGATCTCTGTTTCGTGTGATTGAACCTGCTTCGATTTTGCCATGACAACATACTCCTGGCCGTGGAACCGGCCGTTGCGTGTTTGTGTCGGAGTCGCCTTGTCTATCGGCGATTGAGACGAAAACGGATGAACGTTCTAGGAATTCGTCGTCACGCCGAAATGACGACAGCCGATTCGGAAAGTCATTATACGATACGTAGAAGTTTGGAAAGCCAAAGGGAAGGTGGGGGAGATAGTCTATGGGTATCGTATTAGATGTAGTACATCGAGTTCCCGTTGGTCGCCAGCCGTTCCCGGAGATCTTCAAGTGTGGTGTTCTCGACGACGCTCCGAATGGAGGTTTCGATTTCGCCCCACAGACCCTTTAGGGTCGCGGCGGCGCGTCCGGCGGGGCTATCCGCCGCGAGATGCGTGCCGTCGTGAATCGAGAAGAGTTCGCCTTCCACGAGTTCCAAGACTTCGGCGACTGTGATCTCGCCCGGCGGTTTGGCCAGTTTGTAGCCGCCCGCCGCCCCCCGCCGACTCTGGACGAACTTCGCATGGCGCAGACTCTGGAAAATCTGGACCAAGAATTGGTGTGGAATCTGCTGCCGTTCCGCAATCTCATCCAGGCTGTGGACCATGTTCGTTTCATAGGTCCGCGCCAACTCGAGAAGCGCCAACAGTGCGTATTCACCTTTCGCCGTAATCCTCATGTATCAGTACCGTACCCTCAACCGACCAAGCCTATTCCGATGTACGGTGCGCCTGTGGGCTTACGCTCCCCCAAAAAAAGAGCGCTCGCGGCTTGACCGGGCTTGAATCTGTACGTCTCGAGTTTCCAGGTTTGTTTCCAGAATAACTTCTGTGCTGGAAAAGGGTCCGATGTCCAGCCGCACGGTTGTGGTGGTGCGGCCCGACAGCGGTTACTCAAAAGAACGCACCGGCGTTCTCGCCCCTGGCTGATACTATCAGTAAACGAAGCAAAGATACTAGGTCGGCGCTTTCAAGCGCCCTTCACGACTTCTCCGCGCGGCTTTCCCGCCCGCGCCACATTCCCGCGGTTATTCTGTCTTGCTGACGATCTTGCCTGCAACACCCGGCGTTGTACCGCTTCGCCACGGACATGGAGAGAACGCGGTCCGCGTCGCTTCGCCCAGGCCGCGGAATACCGCTTCCCAGATGTGGTGCGGATCTTCACCCGACAAAAGGCTCACTTGAATTGTCAGCGGCCCGCCCTGTGCGAGGCCCGCCAAGAATGCGATGAGATCGGCGCTGTTGGCATCCTCCGCGTGTTCCGAGAGCGCAACCGTCCCCCGATCGATGACGAATCCCGCGCGATTTTCGAACGAGATGCCGACGCGCGCGGCGGCTTCGTCGATCAGACCGAAAGCCATGCCCGCACCGTTGGCACCCTCGGACGAATCCGCGAGACGTTTGTATGCCTGGGCCAGCGCTTGGCCGAACGCGATGCCGCTGTCCTCGCAAATGACGTGATCGAGCCGGTAGCCGGTCAGTTTGATATCCATGCTGTAGTTCAAGCAGCTTCGCCAAGCCCACTGCTCGATCATGTGTGAAAAGAAGTTGATGGGGCTTTGTATCTTTGCTTTGAGTTCCGGGTCTCTCGGTCCGCCGGCGATACCGACACGGATTTCGGATTCCTGGGATAGGCGTTCGCCGGTGACCGGCTCAAGCTGGAAAATCATGGTCGTCTAGCATCTCCCGAACGTTGTTGCCGACGGGCAGAGCCTCTCGGCACTCGCTTGCTCTCTCGCACAGGATAAGAGAAGTTCTATCCGATATCGACGGATAGGCGCCATTCTGTAGTTCCGTTTCCGTTTTCGGTAGCCGGAGACCGCTTTTCGGAGCCGCTCTCAGGCCTTTTGTCCGTTCTCCTGTATTCTAGAATGAAGTGGCGAGGCGCGCACTCGCTCCTTCACAATCCGGGCCGGTTATCCGGATAAAGATCACGAGAGACTGTGGGGATATCACTTGATGAAGAACGAACATACGATCGCTGTCTTTGGGAGTTCGAGCGACCCGTTGCCCCCCGATGTGGAGCGGATAGCCGAGACCCTGGGCGCGGGCATCGCCGAACGAGGTTGGAGTCTCATCACCGGCGGATACGGTGGGGTTATGGAGGCCGCTTCACGTGGGGCGCGAACCGCACGTGAGGACGCACGAGTTGTCGGTGTCACCCTGGACTACTTTAGCCGTAAACGAGGCGGGCCGAACCCATACGTAAACGATGAGAGACCGCAAGACGGTCTCCTCGGCCGGATCGGCGCATTGATGAGTGAGGCCGATGCCTACCTACTCACTTGGGGCGGCATCGGCACTCTGGCCGAGCTCTTTCTTGCTTGGAATCTGGTCGCCACCGGCTGGGACAAGCCGCTTGTCGCGGTCGGCCCATGGTGGGCCGAACTTCTGAACGCCATCCAGGAGAAGACCGAAGTCAAAGAGAAGGCCCGGGCGATGCTCGACGTCGTCGAGGACGCACCGGCAGCGCTCCGGTCTCTCGACCGCCGTTTTCGCGTGTAGATAGCGGGCGTTCTTTTCTAGAGGTTTTCCTTCAAGAACCGGTCAACGCTTTGGGCCACGCGCCGTCCACTGGAGATGGCGTGGACGATGAGGGTCGCACCCATCGCGGCGTCACCGATCGCGAAGACATCCGGCTTCGAGGTTTGGCCGTACTTGTCGACGGAGACGTTTCCACGGCCGTCGTAGGCCAGTTCGAAATCGGTCAGCAGCCTGCTGTGTTTGGCGTGTACGAACCCGAGCGCCAGCAAGACCAAGTCGGCCTTGATCCCGGTCTCGGATCCCGGAACTTCGTGCATACTCTCCTGGAACGAGACGAACGGTTCGTCCCAGTCGACCTCTGTGCAGAGAGCCTTCTTGACACGGCCGTCCTCGCCCTCGAATCCCTTGGTCAAGAGCGACCAACGCCGTTCACAGCCTTCTTGGTGCGAGGTACTGGTACGAAGAATGCTGGGCCATTCCGGCCAGGGCATGTCCGGCGTCCGTTTTTCGGGTGGCTTGGGCAGTATCTCGATCTGGGTGATCGATTTGGCGCCCTGACGCCGGGAGACGCCCACGCAGTCCGCGCCGGTGTCGCCGCCGCCGATTACCAGGACATCGAGCCCCTTGGCGTGGATGACCCGGTCACTGGGGATGGCATCGCCCATGATTCGCCGGTTCTGCTGCGAGAGGAAGGGCATGGCGTAGTGGACTCCCTCCAAACCGCGTCCGGGGATCGGCATATCGCGTGGCTCTTGCGCGCCCACCGCCAGGACAATCGAGTCCCACCGGCGAAGGAGATAGCGAGCGGAGATGTCCTGTCCGACATGCACATCCGTCTCGAACCGTACTCCTTCGGCATCCATCTGCTCCAGACGCCGATCGATGATCTGTTTGTCCAGTTTGAAATCGGGTATTCCGTATCGTAGAAGCCCACCGGCACGGTCGTCCTTCTCGAAGACCGTGACCTCGTGCCCCGCACGACGGAGCTGTTGAGCGGCAGCCAGTCCGGCGGGGCCGGAGCCGATCACCGCGACCTGCTTTCCGGTCAAGATCTTTGGCGGTTCGGGCCTGACCCAGCCTTCGCTGAAGCCGCGCTCGATGATCTCCAGTTCGATCTGTTTGATCGCGACCGGCGCTTCGTCGATATTCAGGGTGCAGG
The DNA here is from genome assembly GCA_964436365.1 of uncultured bacterium. Taxonomy (GTDB): domain Bacteria; phylum Hinthialibacterota; class Hinthialibacteria; order Hinthialibacterales; genus CAYTDF01. Next base: position 4,977 of record CAYTDF010000102.1, read on the forward strand.
CTTCTTCGCAAAGCGCGGGACAGACGCGGCCTGTAAATTCGGGGAAATTGTTGGTGCTGTGCAACAGTTCGAGAGCGCTATCCCAGCGCCCCACTTCGATGAGCGCGTTCCATTCCGGCATCAAATTACTGACCGGGCAGCCGTATTGGCAGAAAGGCACGCCACATTCCACACAGCGCGTGGCCTGGTTCTGGGTCTTGGCTCTCGGAAACGGAAGCAACATCTCTTTCGAATCTTGAATCCGCTCTTCTGTGGGCCGATACCCGGGGAGTTCGCGGTTATGCTCGAGGAATCCGGCTGGATTACCCACGGTACACCTCCTCTGTCGCCAACGCTTCGCTTTCACTGTCGTGGGCTTTCATTCGCTCCAAAGCCCGCCGGTAATCGATCGGCACGACCTTGACGAAGAGAGGGAGCATATTCGCCCACTGTTTCATGACCGTCTCGGCTTTGGCGCTGCCGGTTAACTGGTAGTGGCGGTGGATCATTTTGTGCAAGAACTTGCGGTCTTCTTCTTCGACAACCGGCTCCAGATCCACCATATCCAGATTGCAGCGCGTGTCGAAGAGTTGATTTTCATCCAACACGTACGCATATCCGCCACTCATTCCGGCTGCGAAATTGATGCCGGTCGTTCCGAGGACGATCACACGGCCGCCGGTCATGTATTCACAGCCGTGGTCACCCACGCCCTCGACGACTGCGGCCGCTCCACTGTTTCGAACGCCGAAACGCTCTCCGGCCTTGCCTGAGATGAAGACCTCTCCACCGGTCGCTCCGTAGAGAGAGACGTTACCGACGATGACGTTTTCGGAGGCTTTGAAGTCGGAGTTCACGGGGGGGAAGACAGCGATTTGTCCACCGGACATGCCTTTTGCGAAGTAGTCGTTGCTGTCGCCCTCCAGTCTGAAATCGATTCCCGGTGCGAGGAACGCACCGAAACTCTGCCCTGCCGACCCGTTGAATGCGAACCGGACGGTACCGCTGGGTAGCCCTGCCGCGCCGTGGCGTTTAACCAGCCGACTGCTCAACGTCGTGCCGACGGTGCGATTGACGTTCCGGATCGGAAGTTCGATTTCGACCGGTTCCTTGCGTTCGAGCGCGGGCTCCGCGAGGCGAATGAGTTCATTGTCCAGGGCTTTCTCCAGCCCGTGATCCTGGGATCGAATACAGCGCACCGCGCCATCTTCGCTTGCGGGGACCGCCTTGGTCAATACCCGGCTAAGGTCGAGGTTCCGGGCTTTCCAGTGGCCCACCTGACGGACGGCTTCGATGTAGTCCACACGTCCGACCATCTCATCGATCTTACGGAAGCCCATTTCAGCCATGATCTCCCGGGCTTCCTCCGCGATGAACGTGAGCAGATTGACCACGTGCTGCGGATCGCCTTTGTAGCGATCCCGGAGCCGCTCATCCTGCGTGGCGACACCCACGGGGCAGGTGTTGAGATGGCACTTTCGAGCCATGATGCAGCCCAGGGAAAGCAGTGCCGCCGTGGCGAATCCAAACTCCTCCGCGCCAAGCAGGGTTCCGATGACGACATCCCTGCCGGTCTTGAGCTGTCCGTCCACCTGAACGCGAATCCGGTCCCGAAGGTTGTTCATCACCAGAACCTGCTGGGTTTCCGCCAGGCCCAGTTCCCAGGGAATTCCTGCGTATTTGATGGAGGAAAGCGGAGAGGCTCCCGTTCCACCGTCGTGTCCACTGATCAGCACCAGGTCGGCGTGCGCCTTCGAGACACCGGCCGCGACCGTGCCGACCCCCACTTCGGCGACGAGTTTGACCGAAATGCGCGCCTCTGGGTTAGCGTTCTTGAGGTCGTAAATGAGCTGTTTGAGATCTTCGATAGAATAGATGTCATGATGCGGAGGCGGCGAGATCAGGGAGACGCCCGGTGTGGAGTGACGCACCCGGGCGATGACTTCATTGACTTTGTGTCCAGGTAGCTGACCGCCCTCGCCCGGCTTGGCGCCCTGGGCCATCTTGATTTGAATCTCGTCCGAGTTGGCCAGGTATTCCATGGTGACGCCGAAGCGGCCCGAGGCGACCTGTTTGATCGCACTGCGCTTGCTGTCGCCATTGGGCAAGGGGATATTCCGCTCGGGATCCTCGCCCCCCTCGCCGGTGTTGCTCTTGCCGCCGATCCGGTTCATGGCGATGGCCAAGTCCTCGTGCGACTCCTTGCTCAGTGAGCCGTAGGACATCGCGCCAGTGACGAATCGCTTCACGATCTCGCTGGCCGGTTCGACCTCTTCGAGGGGCACGGGTGTTTCTTTCTTCAGTTTGAATAGCCCCCGGAGAGTGACCAGTGAGTTCATCTGGGTGTTGATGAACTTGGAGTACTTCCGGTACGAGTCCTTGTTGTTGGTGCGAACGGCATGGTGCAGAGAGCCGATGGTTTGAGGATTGTTGAGGTGGACGGCCTCTTCTTCGCGGTAACTATACTCTCCACCCGAAGGCAACCGGTCCGGCCGCTGCCCGTCCCGAGGGTACCCGCGCCCGTGCCGTCTTCGGACTTCCTCGGCGAGAATATCGAGGTTGATGCCTCCGATACGCGAAGCCGTTCCGGGGAAGTACTCCTCCACCAGAGACTCGCTCAGGCCGATGGCTTCGAAGATCTGCGCGCCGCAGTAACTGCGCAATGTTGAAATGCCCATCCGCGAGAAGGTCTTGAACAGACCTTTTTTGACGGCGTTGATGTAGTTGTCGACCATCGTTTCACGATCGATTCCCTGCACGGCACCCTCATCGATCAGCTGTCCCAGAGTCTCGAAGACAAGGTAGGGATTGACCGCATTGACACCATAGCCGAGCAAAAGACTGAAGTGCATCGTCTCGCGAACCTCGCCGGATTCAACGATAAGCCCGGCTTTTGCACGGAGTCCGCACTTGAGGAGGTATTGATGGATCGCCGATGCGGCCAGCAGGGATGGAATGGGTGCGGAGTCGGCTTCCATCGCGCGGTCGCTGAGGATGAGTAAGACATGGCCTTCGTGGACTCTTCGCTCCGCTTGTTTACAGATGTCCGCGAGGACGTGGCGGAGGGTCGTGCCGCCTCCTCGTGGATCGAAAAGTGTGTTGATCACGCACGGCTTGAGGTCGTCGTTGTCACTGTGCTTGAGGTATTCGACATCGTCGTTGGAGAGAATCGGATGCGGCAGCGCCAAGCGCCGACAGTGCTCCGGGGTCTCCCCGAGGAGGTTCCTCTCGTAGCCTACATAGGTGCGTTGCGACATGACCAATGTCTCACGCAAAGGATCGATCGGTGGATTGGTCACCTGGGCGAAGAGCTGTTTGAAATAGTTAAAAAGGAGTTCGGGGCGCTCCGAAAGAACGGCGAGCGGCGTATCCGTGCCCATCGACCCGATGGCCTCCTGACCGTTCATGGCCATCGGTGTGACGACCGCGCTCAGATCTTCGCGCGTATACCCGAAACTCAACTGCCGAGTCTGTATATCTTCGTGCCGTGGGAAGAGCGCTTTGGGTGCGTTGAAGAGGCCGCGTATCTCGATCTGATTCTTGTCCAGCCACCGCCGGTAAGGCTTCTGACGGACAATGCGGCTCTTGATCTCCTTGTCGGGAACGATGCGCCCCGCCCGAGTGTCGACGAACAGCATGTGCCCGGGTTGGAGACGCCCTTTTTGTGCAACGTCCTCAGGTGGGAAGTCGATGACACCGGTTTCCGAGGCCAAAACGACATACCCGCTACGCGTGACGGTATAGCGTGCGGGGCGGAGCCCGTTTCTGTCCAATGTGGCGCCCACCACGTCACCGTCGGTCGCCACAAGAGCGGCGGGACCGTCCCACGGTTCCATGATGTGGGCGTGATACTCATAGAACGCGCGTTTGTCCGCGCTCATGTGGTACTGGGGTCCCCAAGCCTCGGGAATCATCATCATCAGGGCGTGGGGCAACGTGCGGCCGCCACGTACCAGCAACTCGAGGACGTTGTCGAAGACCGAGGAATCGCTGCCGGACTCGTCGACGATCGGTAACAACTTCCGTAGATCGTCCTTGTATAGATCCGAGGTCATGAGCTTCTCATGACCGCGCATCCGGTTGATGTTGCCACGTAACGTATTGATTTCACCGTTGTGTGCCGCGAAACGAAATGGTTGAGCCAACGGCCAGGTGGGGAACGTGTTGGTGCTATAGCGCTGATGGAAGACGGCCAGCGTGGACTTGACGGCCTCATCGCCGATCTCCGGATAGAACTCCTCGATCTGCTTGGCCAAGAGCAACCCTTTATAGACGATCACCTTTGTCGAGAGGCTGCAAATGTAGAACGTTCCGTTTAACTCCGGCAGACGTTTCGCCGTAGCGTTTTCAGCCCGTCTGCGGATGACGTGCAACGTCCGCCCAAACTGCTCTCTGTCTTGCGCGGCGGAGCCCACAAAAAACTGCTCGACCACGGGCTGTGTGCTTTTGGCTTGTTCGCCCAACGTCTTGTCGACCGTCGGCACCTGCCGCCAGCCCAGAAATTCTTGGTTCTCCAACGCCACGCTGCGTTCGATCACAGCTTTGCAGATGTCCCGCTGGCTGTCATCCCGCGGAAGAAAAACCATGCCGACGCCGTATTCGCCCGCGCCAGGCAAGGCGATCTCGAGCGCTTCGCATTCACGAGCCAAAAACGCATGCGGCACCTGGAGCAACAGACCGGCACCGTCACCGGTCTTGCTGTCCCCTCCGACCGCACCGCGATGCGTGAGGTTGATGACGGCGTCCAATGCCATGCGAACGACATCGTGACTGGGCACCTTCTTCAGGCTGGCGACACACCCCACACCGCAGGAGTCATGTTCAAAGCGTGGGTCGTAAAGCCCAGATCGATTTGGGTACATCGGTAATCTTCTCCTAACCGGTCTCTCGCCGGCTGTTTGTTGGAATCCTCAAGCCTTCCCCACGTTCTCCGAGCGGATGAAGAAGGGGAACGCTCCGGCCCGACGACACACCCGTAGAGTCCCCGTGCGCCGCCCTCTTCGGATCGCGAGCCCAGACAGACTCGTCGAAAACCGGAGTGGCGCCCATGCCAGACGACCTGAACTTTCGTTCAGTGCGTACGGATACCACGCACTTCAAGACCCATTGCTTACGCGAACAGTAAGTTCTTGCTTGGCAGCGAGTACCAGGCTGATCTGGCTCGATGCGCCGAGCGGCGACTCTGTGGCGTCCGCTTGTAGGGCGATCTTCCTACCGGCTTCATCCCTGTCGAACAGACTCCCAACGAGATCCCACGCTGTCTAGTGGGCCCGGTAGAAGCAGACTATCCAAACATAATCGAAGCGTTTCGGCAACCGTGCCGCCCCAATTTTCCGCTCGCTCTACCTGTCTTAAGCGCAATGTTTTCAGTGTTTCAGGCGTAGAAAGAGAAGGACCATCGGCCGGACCATCTTCCACCAGTCGAGAAGAGGGCGGATCTTGCTGTACGAGACCCCCTTCTCTGAGGGGTAACACTTGCTGACGGGGACCTCGGCCACGGGGTAGTCGAGCATGACGGCTTTGAAATGGATGAAATACTCCATCTCGTACCGCTCCAGCCAACGCTGCTCGATGTCAATGCGCTTGTCTGTAAATAAATCTAGACGGTAGGCTCGAAATCCATTCGTCAAATCCGTGCCGTAGAAAGGAGAGAGCACGTTGAAGAAGAAGGTATAGAGTTTGATGGCGACCAGCCGGAAGCGAGGCGTGTTCTCGTGATGCCCGCCCTCGTGGAACCGGGACCCCTGCACGTACGCGGCTCCGCCGTTGAGGATCGGATCCAGCAGTCTGGGAATCTCGTAGGGATCGTCTTTGCCATTCCCGGCCATGACGACCACGATGCCAAAATCGTTCTTCCGGCCGTATTCGACGACATCGCGAATGGCCACCCCCACTCCCCGGTTTGAGTCGTGCCGAATGATCTCGACCGGATACTCCTGCAAGACCTTCTCCGTGCCGTCGCTGGAGGCGTCGTCGACCACGATGACCTCATCCACGATCCCAAACGGAAACGCGTCCAAGAGCCGTGTGATCTTGTCGACTTCGTTATAGACAGGCAGACAGAGAACCGTGCGTCTCTTCTCCGGTGTAAGCGGAGGCAACGTCGTTCGCTCCTGGAATCGAAAGGCGAACCGTGCCAAACCCATCCCCGCCAAGCAAGCGATAAACGGCATAAAGGGAACTCTGTAGCGAGGTAAACCGGTGTTGCCTCCAAAAAGAACGATGATCGGGTAGAGAAGAATCAGCGTGAAAAACGCAACCTCAGCCCACCTCCGCATTCGGATCAACCCGGCCAGCCCGATGATCCCCAGAAGGTAGACGAAACAA
>CAYTDF010000103.1:0-11220 GCA_964436365.1 uncultured bacterium
ATAAACAACCCACCGCGTCGAATGACACCCGTCCGTGACCTCGTGTGCCATTTTTCTATGTGGATTCTCTCTGTCTCTTATGGGGAAACGAAGGTATTGCGGTACATTTTCTCCAGTGCGAGTTGGGGGAGCCCGTCTTCCAAGGTATCGGCCAGGGGTCACAACTCTTGAGTGAGCCGGGAACGCCGCGCCATGCTCTTTCCACGCCTCTTGCTTGCTCGCGGAACCGAACGCGTCGCTCGTATGTTCCTCCCGGCGGGAAGAACTCTTGGACGATACGGTACTATTGTATCGAATTGAGTGAGAAACAGAAATAAATGAGTGAGAAACAGAGATATAGGGCGGAAAATCCCTCCCCGCATCTGAGTGACGCGTCTGCACGGGGGCGTTTCCAGAACGACTCCTGCCAGAAGTGGCCTGCGGGAGCCCCCACGATATCTCCTCCACGCGGAATTTGGGCGGTCTGGTGGCGGTGTTGGAGACGGCGGCTGGCTCATGCCGCGACCGGCGAAATCCTGAAATGGGCGCTGCTCGGGCCGCTCTCGGTCGGATTCCTCATCCTGGCCGGTTGGCTTTTCCTGCGCCTCTGGGAGGTTGTCTGGGTGATTCCGGTGGCCGGACCGGTCGTCGCGGAGACACTCTGGTCGGCGTTCCTCGCGTTTGTGGTCGTCTTCCTGTTCTATTCGCACTTGCTCACGACCCTGTCGGTCTTCTACGCGTCGCACGATCTGCCCCTCTTGCTGTCCACGCCACTCCCGTTTGGGGTCCTTCACCGCCAGCGGTGCGTGGAGACACTGGTGCGAAGTAGTGCCATGATCCTGTTTGTACTGGTCCCAGCGATGGCCACGCAGTGGGTCGTATTGGAGGCTGGCTGGCCGGTCTGGCTGGGGGGGGAGTGTTGTGCTTGCGACCCTCTTCTTGGGTTCCGGCTTTCTTGGAATCTGGGCCGGGCAAATGGTGGCTTCCTTGTTGCCCGCGCGGCGAATCCATCAGTTTCTTGTGCTTCTCGGGCTAGCCCTGTCGGGAATCCTGGTTGTGCTCTTGCGCGCAAGCCGGCTGGAGATGCTCTGGTCTGAAGGTGCGGAACTCGACGTCCTAATCGACCGTCTGAGCGCCGCGGCGGGGCCTTTAGCACAGTTTCGTCCCGCGAGAGAGGCCGCTGAGTGGGTCCTTGGTCGAACGGCGGGTGGAGCCGATGTCACGCTGCCTTACGCAACTCTGGCGATGGCATTCGGTGGACCCGCTCTGTTGGCATTCCGTGCGGAGAAGCGTTTTTGGGCAGGCTGGGCGAAGGCCGGTCAGGGCAGTCCGGGGTCCACGCCGTGGCCCGCCGATCTCTCGCTTGTCCGGCGGATCGGCAGTGTCTGCGGCGCTTTTCTCAGCAAGGACCTCGCGACCGAACTCCGTACGGGAAGGCGCTGGTCGCAGTTGCTGATGATGGTGCCTCTGGGCGCGATCTATGTCATCAATCTCCGCATGATCCCCGGAGATTCAGAGGCTCTGGCGCCGTTGTTCGGATGGCTCAACTTCCTGTTTGCCGTCTTCATTGTTGTGGCCATTTCTGCGCGTTTCTTGGTCCCCGCAGCCAGCATGGAGGGCCGCGCCGCCTGGGTTTGGAGGAGCAGTCCTATCTCGGCGAGGCGTTGGCTCGCGGTGAAACTCACCGGCTATCTGCCGGTCGCTGTCTTTGTGGGGGTCGCCTTCTTCATGTTGGGGCAGGTGGGGGCGGGGTTGGATGTCCTGGCCGACGCTCGAATTCTGGCCTATCTGTTGACCGTCTCCTTCAGCATTGGGGTGGCCGCTGTAGCATTGGGCGCGGCGTTCCCGTTGCCCGGCGCGCAACATGAACTGCAAGTCTCGCTGAGCACGGGAGGGCTTCTGTTCATCGTGCTCTCTTTGGGGTATTTGCTCTGGATTGCGTACGTCTTGATCGGACCGGCATTCGGAGCGCTGGAGGTGTCGCAGATGTTCGGTTGGAGTCCTGGAGGTCCGCCCGGGCCGCCTTGGCTGTGGGTGGCTACCGGATACTCTCTCTTGATGTTTGTGCCCACGTGGCTCGCCGTCCGTCGTTGGAACTATGCCGAAGATATTTGATGTCCACCAAATTACTTTCTTTCATTGACAGTCGCTGAAGGCCCGGCCTTCGGGGGCACTACGTGCGCCCTTGCGAAGAAACTTCCGAAGGACGCCCGGATACACATCCCGAGTGGCGCTTTTTCACGCAGAAATCTCTCCAATCTCCATGCCTATCAAGAGACGGGCAATACAATTGGTACCTCGGGCGATGCGTGATAATGTTTGTGGGGGTGATTCTCCCCATAGAAGGAGTTCCACGTGAATCGTTTTCGCTCTCTTGTGCTGCTCTGTGCGTTGGGATTGGCTCCCCGAGTTTGGACCTCGGACATTTTCATTCTGAAACACGATCCGAGCAGACAACTCGAAGGCGATGTGGTGGGAACCACCGCCGCCGGCTACATCTTGAAGACCCGCGAGGGACAGATTCTCATCAAGAAGGCCGACGTGCTGAAGCGCATCGAGGGTGCGGGGGCCACCGATGAGATGTTTGATGCGGAAGCGGCGTTGGGGGATCGCCAGTACGTGCAGGCGCTCACTCTGTTTCGCGATGCGATGCAAGAGATCACGACTGACGAGCAGCGCGTTCGCATTGTCGACGGAATCCAAAAGGCCACGCGCCAGTGGCTTGATTCGACCGACCCGAATCGTCTGGGCCATTCGGATGAGTTGGGTCAGCTTCGCCTCAAGGACATGTCCGATCTGATGGCGGTCGATCAGTATCTTGAGGACACGGAGCTGGTCGAACGTTTCCGAACTCGGGTCAAGAACCTCGAACAAGCGGCTGGTGAACGGCTTCTGGCAAGAGCGCGCACGACCGCTACGCGTGATGAGTATGCCGATGCGCAGAGAATGTACGAGCAGTACCTGGGCAAGTGGTCGCGGTTGAACGCAGCCCGCGAACTGGCCGATCTGCGTGTCGAATGGGCCGAAGTGAAACTGCGCGAAAACCCGGAACTGGCCAAAGAGAAAGCCACGCAGGCCATTGAAGGGCTCGAGGGGCTGGATGCGCCGACTCAGTTCGCCACGGCATATCTCGCGCTGGGGCGGGCCAATCTTCGGCTGCGCGAGTACAATGAAGCGTCGGTCAACCTTCAGCGGACCCAGGATGGCAGGGATCGGCTCTCGTCCGCGCAACTTCTCGTTCTCGATTCGGCTTTGGAGCAGCTACGCCAGGTCAAGAGCCGACCCACATTCAAACCGGTCGAGATTCGCAAGGTGAGACCGGCACCGACTCCCAGGCCGATTCGCGAACTCACGTTGAAGGAACGTGCCGAGCGATGGCGGCGTGACGCAAGGCGTGCGATCGCAAAAGGCGATTGGTTGGATTTTGCATATAAATACGCTTGGCACGTAGGTATTACGATTGCCGTTCTTGTTGTGTTTTGGCATCTGCCGTACCGGTACGCTCGGAAGCATGCCAGTGGGCGAACGGCCATCGCCGCCAACTGGCCGCGCATCGTGTTTTGGACAGGCCTCCTCGGGCTCTTGGCCTATTGGGCGGCTGCTATGTTTGGAAAGGAGAAACTTGAACGCTGCCCAACGTGCAAGGGCAATCTTTCCAACCTGAATCTGTATGACAACTATCGGTTTGACTATTGCCCTCACTGCGGGCATCGGGTCAAACCGGCTTTCTCTCTGCGTGATATGGCTGAGACAGCGGCCAAGGTGCAGGCTAGAAAACACGGTCGCGAAGGGGAGGAGTCCGGTTGGGAATCCGTGATGGAGATTCTCACTATGACTTTTCTCGACGCGTTTCGTAGCCGAGCCAGTGAAGTCCTTTTTGAACCTGAGGCGGAACGGTTGCGGGTGCGCTTTCGCATTGACGGTGCTTTGTACGACACCCTGACTTTCCCCAGCGAATTGTCTCTACCGGTCATTTCCGCGTTGAAGGGAAGGGCGAGCCTGGACATTACCGAGAAACGGATGCCTCAGGATGGTCTGTTCGCGACGCGTCTGGATGACGTCGAATTGGACATCCGCGTTTCCACACTCCCGGCGCAAGCGGGTGAGAATGCCGTGATGCGCTTCATGGATCGGCGCAAGAGCGGCATGCGTCTGCTTGAGACGGGATTTCCTGAGAACGTATCCAACCTCTTCATGGACAGTGTCCTGTCTGCGAGGGGGATGATCCTGGTCTCTGGACCGGAGGGAAGCGGAAAGACGACGCTGCTGTATTCGGTGTTACGGCAGCTGAACGATGGAACCCGGAGTGTTGTGACGCTGGAGGATCCGATCGAGTATGACGTTCCCGGCATCGGCCAGATCCAGCACAATGTAGCCACGGGGCTGACCTTCTCGACGGCGTTGCGGAGTGTCCTGCGCCAGGAACCCGACGTCATCATGTTCGACGAGATTCGAGATGAAGAGACAGCCGCAATTGCTATCGATGCGGCGCTCGCCGGGCGCATGGTTATTTCCACGCTTCAGACTCCCGATACGCCTTCGGCCTTGGGCCGGCTGATCGAAATGAGAGTGGAGACGGGGCCGCTGGCCGATGCTCTGCTCTGTGTTGTGGCCCAGCGGCTCGTGCGCAGACTTTGTCCCGAGTGCAGGAAGCGTCGTCGGGTAACCGCGCGCGACCTCGAACGGATCGGCCGTTCCCGGTGGCTTCAGTCAAAGATGCCGATCTTCGACGCTCAGGGATGTGATAATTGCCAGGATACGGGGTATCGCGGGCGGACAGGCATCTTTGAGGTCCTGCTTGTTACGGGTGACATCCGCAGCGCGATTGCGAATGGGGTCTCCCCATCCGAAGTTGCTGGCACGGCCTGGAAAGCGGGCATGGCGACCCTACGCGAGGAGGGCCTGAAGAAGGTCGCGGAAGGCGTGACCAGCCTCGACGAAGTCCTCCGCGTGGTGCAAGGACCGGATCGTGGCGCCGAGTCCAGCGAACCGGGGAAATGAGAAGGCGCATCGACTGCCTTCCTCTCCTCTTTGGGGCTCATCAACGTCCAAATCATGGGGCTTGGTGTCTTGACCCGGCCTGCGCGCTACTTAGACTGGTATATGGTGCCCTGAGAGGTCCGCACTGAAAGGTCTGCCCCGGGAGGCCTGATAGCCCGCCAGTTGTGTGGTACCTGTGTTCTATGCCGACTGACGGTAAAATACCAGACAGGACCTCCGAGGCCTGCTACAAGTGGATGACCGGACTCTTCCATCGTTCGTGAGGGCGACTGGTGAGAGGCTGGCGTGAAGGTTCCAGGCGTTGCACGCCGGTGTTTTCCCGTGGATCGGGTACCTTCTACACGCAATGAGGCTCGGGAGCACAGGCTGCAAACGAATATGAGCACACCATTAACCGCATCGCCCGGGCCCATCCCCGTCTCTCCTCCCAGCCTTGAGAGCATCTATGCACCTATAGCGGATGAGCTCGCCCAGGTCCAAACGCTATACAGGGAAACCATCCTCGAAACGCCCGAGGGACGATCCTTCGGCCAGCTATTGAGTGGCGACGATGGCGAAATCAACGAGCTTTTCGGCGAAGAAGAGATGCTCGAGCGGGTTTCGCGACATCTGATGAGGGCCCAAGGTAAGTGGCACCGGCCCGCATTGACTCTGCTCGCTTCACGAGCGTGGGGAGAGTGGGGCCAACCCTCGCGCCAGGTCGCGACCTCCGTCGAACTGATCCACCTGGCCACGCTGGTCCATGACGACATCATCGATGGGGCTGCGGTTCGCCGAGGGCAGGCGTCTGTCTGCGGGGCATGGGGTAACTCCGCTGCCGTGCTGATGGGAGACTATCTCTTCTCGAAGGCGTTCAGTCTCCTCTTGGCCAGCGGCTCCGTGGCTTCGCAGAATTCGTTACTGGTGGCTGTCGGCAAGATGTGTCTTGGCGAGATCAATCAGCTCCGCCAGGTTCGACTTTTCGAAACAACGGAGCAGGAGTACCTGGAGACCATTGCGAACAAGACGGCGGCGCTCATGGCTTCCGCCACCGCTGCCGGTGGTTTCCTCGCCGGTGCGGATGAGGCGGTCTGCGAACGGCTCAACTATCTGGGCTACTCGTTGGGAATGGCGTTCCAAATCACCGACGATCTTCTCGATTACCGCTCCAATGTGCACGAGATGGGCAAAGAGGCGGGCGGAGATCTACGGAATGGCAAACTGACTTTGCCTTTGATTCATCTGATCCGTGAATACCCCGACGTTCGGGATCGAATCCAGACGTGGGCGGCGGACCGGGATGCGATGGACCGCTTGCACCTGATGATGACGGAGAACGGCTCCTATGATTACGCGCTGGACCAGGCGCGCCGGTTCTTGGACGAGGCCCGCGAGGATTTGCGGGAGCTACGCAAGCAAGGCGGCGCGCAAGAGTGTCTTGACGCGTTCGAACTGTTTCTTGATTTTATTTTGTCCAGAGAAAAATAGCCTCCAATCGCGGGGAAACGCTGATGGAGGCCCGTCCTTCCCTGTATGTTGCAGCACGCGGTTATTATACCCCTTGATGGCCGATGCTTCTGAATCTCCCTTATCGAACATCCTCTTCCTGACCGGGACTCCAGAGAAAGGTTCCACACGATGAGCGACCTTTCTCGCTATCTGCGTAGCGACACCGTCGGCGCGTTGGCGACGCCACCCGGACGCGGGGCCATTGCTCTCATACGAATCACCGGGAATGAGAGTTTCCGGATCGGTCGGCGGATTTGTGGAATGTTGCCCGATGCGGCCGTCGAAGAACGCCACGCCTACTTCAAACGTCTCCGCGCTCCCGATGGACGAGACACCCTCGACGAGGCTCTCGTCACCTTCTTTCGTGGACCCCACACCGCGACAGGGGAAGATGTTGTCGAACTCTCTTGCCATGGGAGTCCCGCCATCATTCGGCGCGTCTTGAAGGGATGCCGGGAACTGGGGATGCGGCCCGCCGAGCCCGGCGAGTTCACTTTTCGCGCGTTTCGGTCGGGGCGGTTGGATCTGGCGGAAGCCGAGGGTGTCGCCGCGCTGATCGAAGGGCGGACCGAACGGGCGCGGCGGAGCGCGCTACGCGTGACCGAGGGGGCGTTATCGCGCGAGCTCAGGGCTCTACGTGACGCGATCGTCCAAGTCGCCATCGAGATCGAAACCCTGGTCGAGTTTCCCGACGACGTGTGTGAGGCTGGCATCGGGCAGGAACTCGAAACTCGCCTCGATAAACTGATTCAGGAAGCCACGGCGCTTCGCCGCCGTACCGTCTCTCGCCGCAAACTGACGGAGGGGCTCATCGTGCCGCTTCTGGGGCGGCCCAATGTCGGGAAATCCAGCCTTTTCAACCGCATCCTGGGACAGGATCGCGCCATCGTCACGCCCCACCCCGGAACGACCCGCGACACCATCGAGGGGACGATCGAACTCGCTGATTTACCCGTCACGCTTGTCGATACGGCCGGCCTGCGAGAGACCGACGACACGATCGAACGCCTCGGAGTCGACCGAAGCCTGGAGACTGTGGAACGAGCGGACATTGTGCTCTTCGTCTTCGAGTTAGATCGTGCCCCGGATGATTTCGAGAGAGGTTTTCTCGAACGGCTTCTCTCCCGTGATACGTCGCCACCCATACTCGCGGTTGGCAACAAGGCGGATCGTGTGCACGAGGAGCGGCGAAGCGCTCTGCCGGAGTGGACGCAACTGCGTGCAGAGTTGGCAGGCCACTCGAAGGGTTTTTCGATGCCGATCTCGGTCTCCGCCCGGCAAGATGACGCGGTGGACTCGATTCTGGCGGCGCTGGAGGAAAGAGCCGTCGCCAGTCTTCCCGATGAAAGTCGAACGCCGTACGCCTTGAGCGAGCGGCAGATCGAACGATTAGAGACGATCGAACGGCGGCTGAGGGAAGCGCGCCCCGGATCGTCTCTCCCCCTCGATCTTCTTGGGGACGAGCTACGGGCCGCTTTGGATGCGCTCAGTGAACTGGATGGTTCCGGTGTACGACCGGATCTTTTCGCGGAAATCTTCTCGCGTTTCTGTATAGGTAAGTAGTTGGAGGAGGTGCTTCTTGGGTGCCTCTTTAACCGTTGGTGCTTGGTGGACGAGTTGGTGCGGCGCTATGTCGCGGCTGCAACGGCTCATCCAAGAGGTTCTCTCCTATGATTCACCCCTCGCCCTCCGATTGTTTCGAAGGTCGTCGTCAGAGACTTGTTCAGGCGCTGCCTTCGTTTCGAATCGATGCCATTCTCGTCACAAGTCTTCCCAATGTTCGCTATCTGACCAATTTCTCTGGCAGCCACGCAGTCCTTTTGCTCACGGCCGAAGGCGGCGTTCTGATTTCGGATGGAAGGTATACGGAACAGATTGCATCGGAAGTGTCGGGACTGGATATTGAGATACAGGGGGCCCGGAAGGAACTCGATGTTGTCGCGGAGATTGTGGGCGCTCACACATCGGCCACGGATCGTGTCGGCGTGGAGGCTGACGCGATAAGTCACGCACGGTACGAAGCTATCGCCAAACGGATCGCGCCCAAGGAACTCGTCTCGACCAACAGTGCGGTGGAGAGACTCCGCCAAACCAAGGATGAAGGGGAGATCGAGCGGATACGGCGCGCTCTGGCCATCACCGAAGATGCCATTGCCGCCGCGCGCACGCAGATTGTCGAGGGCATGACCGAACGCGAACTCGCTCACGAAATCGAGCACCGAATGTGGCTCCTCGGCGCGGAAAGAGAGAGTTTCGAGTCGTTGGTCCTGTTTGGAGAGCGTAGTTCGCTTCCGCATGGCAAACCGGGCGAACGCAAACTACGGCCTGGGGATATCATCCTCACCGATGTGGGGTGCGTTCTCGACGGCTATTGTTCGGATATCACCCGTACGTGTTGCTTTGCGCATCCGCCCGAAGGACTTGAGGAAGCCTACGCGGCGGTTGTCGAAGCCGTTCGGTGCACGGAAGCCGGGTTGCGTGCCGGAATGACGGGAAGGGAGGCCGACGCGATAGCGAGAGGCGCTCTGATCGCCGCTGGACGCGGCGATCAGTTCATCCACAGTACTGGCCATGGCGTGGGCATCGAGATCCATGAAGCCCCGCGCTTGGCGTTGACGAACGAGGAGACGTTGCATGCCGGTGAAATCGTGACCGTTGAACCGGGGGTGTATGTCGAAGGCTGGGGCGGGATTCGTGTTGAAGATATGGTCGTCGTGCGTGAGAGCGGATGTGAGCGACTCAATAAGAGCTCAACAGAGTTAACGGTCATCGGTGCCTGACATCGCCTAAACAACCGCTTCGGCAATAGAAAACGCCCGCGATCTTTAACAAGAGTTGCGGGCGTTCAAATTGTGTAGCGTCTTCAACGAGGGTTGGGCTGGTTATTGCGGTTTGCCGACTTGGAACTCCGCTCGGCGGTTTTGGTACCAGGCTGTCTCATCGTGTCCGGCATCCAGAGGTTGCTCTTCACCGTAGGATCGAATCTGAACGCGATCGGCCTCGACACCCCTCTGCACCAAGAACACGCGAATCGCTTTGGCACGCCGCTCGCCCAGGGCGAGGTTGTACTCACTCGTGCCCCGCTCGTCGCAATGGCCCTCGACGATCATGAAGTACGTCTGATGGTCCATCATCCAGCGGGCGTTATTTTCCAGCGGCTGGATCCATTCCGATTTGAGGACATCGCTATCGTAGTCGAAGTGAATGCGATCGACGACGTTGTATTCGTGCGTGACATCGACTTGACTCAACGGCGCGGTGCCATCCGCATCGGGAGCGATACGGCCCGGGGGTTCGAGTTCAATGTCTTGGTCCTCCGGGTCCCAAGGAGGCTGGATTTCGCCCGTTCCGCCGCTGGAACCGTAGCCCGGCTTCTCGATACGTGCATGGGCGGGGCCGCTGCCATTCACCGGAGGGCCGTCTTTCTTCTTTTGGCTACTGCATCCTACAAAGATCAGCGAAAACGCCAGAGGAAATAGGAGTAGAAACGCACGGGATTGAGAGTCTCTGAACATGATGCTGGTGTCTCCTTAGTTGCATGCGGGCGTAGCTGGAGTTTTTCCTGTCTGCTGTCCAGCCGTTTGGCAAGGCCCTCAAGATGAAATTAGTTTCCTGGCAGAAAAAAAGCGAGGGCTTGTTGCGCCCTCGCTTGGTTGAACTCAGAATTTCGCCGTTCAGGCGTGCCCCGGAGACCATGCAAGGGCCGCTCCAAAACGGAAGCGAACCTTCACAATCCACCCGAGGGGCTCTACGCCTACTGACGTTTGGCGACGAGGAACTGGGCTCGTCGATTCTGCCACCAGCAGGACTCGTCGTGACAGAACGAGATGGGCCGGTCTTCGCCGTAGGATATTGTATGGACGCGGTCGCTGGCGACGCCCTTCGTCACGAGGTATTCCTTGGCGGTCAAGGCACGGCGCTCGCCCAAGGCGAGGTTATACTCGTTGGTCCCACGCTCGTCGCAGTGACCTTCGACGCGCATGATGTATTGAGGGTTATCCTTCATGAACCGCGCGTTATTTTCGAGTCCCTCGCCCCATTCCTTCTTGAGTTTGGACTTGTCGTAATCGAAGTGGATACGTTCGACCACACCCCAAGCGGCTCCGACTTCGCCGATATCGACCCATTCCGGATCGCCGTCCGGTCGTTTGGGCATGAGCTCTGTGGATTGCTCAGACTTTTCGATAAACGCGGTCGCGCCCGAGTCAAGCTTCTTGCTTGCCCCGCTGCAGCCTCCCAAAACCAAGAGAACCGACAGTCCTCCAAAAACCAACTGCGTGAAATGACGCCTCTTCATGGGTTTCTCCTCTGACCCTGACGTTGTTCAATTTTCCAAGGCTCGGTTAACCGACGGCACGACACCGTCCGGACGCACCGCACTTCGCCTATTCCCGGGTCTGTCTTCAAAACGACTATCGTATATCCACCTTGAAGAATTCGACCCGGCGGTTGAGCGCGTATGCTTTCTCGGCCTTGCCAAAGTCCAACGGGCGTTCTTCACCCCAGGACTTGGTGATGATTCGATTGGCTGCGACACCGCCACGGATCAGGTAGGCTTTGACAGCTGCGGCGCGGCGTTCGCCGAGCGCCACGTTGTACCGGTTGGTTCCGCGTTCGTCGCAATGTCCTTCGAGCAACACACCGGCCTTCGGATTCTCGAGCAACCACTTGAGATTCTCTCTCATCTGCGGTTCTTGGTCGGTGCGACTACTAGACTTATCGAAGTCAAAGTGAATGCGTTGAGTCATCCCG
>CAYTDF010000104.1:0-11187 GCA_964436365.1 uncultured bacterium
CGGACAAACACGAAGGGCTCGAACCCACGTTTCTGGCGGGGGTATCGACCTTGCCGCGGGATCCGAGCTGGCGCGGTTCGGCCAGCCGTGAAGAACGCGACCTGTTTGATGTGAAAGGCGATATCAATGCCCTCTTCACCGCCATGGGAATCGAGGGCGCCAGGTGGGAGGGGACCCAGAAACCCCCTGCCCTGCACCCCGGATTCGCCTCGCGGGCCGTGTCGAACGAAACCGAGCTGGGTTACCTCGGCGTGCTCCACCCCGAACAGGTCTCCGCTTTGGAACTGACCGCCGCGCCAGTCGTCTTCCAGCTCGACGTCGGAGCACTGCTCGAGGCCTCGCGAAACGCCGCGATCCGCTTCGAACAACCGTCGGAATTCCCGGCGGTGACGCGCGATTTGGCACTGGTCGTGCCGAGTTCGGTCGATGCGGCAGACGTTCAACGAGTGATCGAGAGCGAGGCTGGAAAGCTGCTTGAATCCTGCCGTCTGTTCGATCTGTATACAGGAGACCAAACAGGTGGAGAGGTTAGCCTGGGCTTTCGCTATGTTCTTCGCTCGACTAAGGATACGCTCAAGGAGAAGGCTGTGGAAAAAACAGAGGAACGCATCCTCTTGAAACTGCAACGCGAGTACGGCATCACTAGGAGGCAGTAAAACGAGATGGGACCCGAAGTAGACTTCAACCAATTTTTCGAAAAGATCGACCAGAAGATTGAAAACCTGGTAGGACGCATAAAGCGCCTGGAGAAAGAGAATCGACGTCTCCGAGAGGAATCGTCGCAATCCGAGGAACTCAAGACGGAACTCGAACGACTCAAGAGCCAAGCGGAGACGGCCTCTCGGGATCGGTCCGGCCTGAACGAGAAAGTGCAAACATTGGAGACGGAACGCGGGCAAGTCCGCACGCGGCTACAGGGAGTTCTGACTCGTTTAGATCAACTCCTCGCGACGGATGAAGGCGACGGGTAAGGCGTTCGTCGGCCCTCGCGATTTCGCGGTTGGAGGGAGAGCGTATGAGCGGCGAAGAACAAGATCGATATGACGTGGCAGTGCTGGGACATAAGTTCCCGGTCAGCGCCAAAGATGTGGAACTGACACAGCGCGCGGCGGATCACGTAAACGGCAAGGCGGAATACTATCGCGGGAAGTACAACGAGCTCACCGGAGGTCAGTTGGCGGCGCTGGTCGCGTTGGACGTGGCCGAAGACCTTTTTCGGGAGCGCGAGCAGTTCACCGGAGTCCGCCGTGACGAGGAAGACGCATGGTCAGAGGCGCAGGCCAAGATGAAGTCTCTCCTGAAGAAGCTGGATTCGGCCGACTCGGCGCAGGGGTAGACGAACCCAGCGCGAGAGACGAGGGGGGCGAGGAGCGTCAGGACGAGGCGGTCCTGCGCGTTCTCTTGGTTTCGTACGAATACCCGCCCATCGGTGGCGGAGGCGCGTCGGCGTTGCAGGCCATCTTGAGCCGCGTGGCCAACTACCCGCACATGCGCGTGCACCTTCTGACGTCCTCTCCAACTGAAGAAAAACAGATCGAACGGGTGAGCGAGAGTCTCACCGTCTATCGACTTCCTGTCGGAAAGCGAAACCTGTTCTACTGGCGGCGAGTCGAAGTTCTTCGTTTCCTTCGCCGTGCCCAACGTTTCGTACGCGCGGGTCTGGACCGAAATCCCAAGAGACCTCCTTGGGATATGGCCGTGGGTTTCTTTGGGTTTCCCTCGGGCTATGTCACGTGGCGGCATGCCAAAAGACTTCCCTACCTCATCTTCCTGCGCGGCTCGGACGTTCCCGGCTTCAATCCGCGATTTGGCCTCGACTACGTTCTGCTTCGCCCTCTGTTCCGCCGGATATGGCGCGGTGCGGAGGGTGTTATCGGCAACAGCCGTCTGCTGGCCGAGTTGGCTTCGCGGACCTGCCCGGAGCTGGATTACGAGATCCTCACCAACGGTGTAGACACCCAACGTTTTCAGCCAGACCCCGCAGTTCGTTCTGAAGAGGAACCGATTCGCCTGGTGACCGCCGCCCGGCTCATCCCCCGCAAAGCCGTCGGAAATCTGCTGGAAGCGTTGCATCAGCTGGGCGAGGGCATCTCCCTCTGGGAACTCTCGGTCTTGGGCGACGGCCCCGAGCGCCGTAAGTTGGAGGATATGGCCAATGCGCTCGGACTGGGAGAACGGGTACGATTCCATGGCCATGTCGACCGCGAGGCGATACCCGCTCACCTCGCCTCGGCGGACATTTTCGTCATGCCTTCGCTTTGGGAAGGCATGTCCAACGCGGTGTTGGAGGCGATGGCCTCGGGTTTGCCGGTGATCGTGTGCCGGACCGGGGGAACGGAAGAGTTGGTCACGGACAACGGATTTGTGGTCACGCCGGGCGATACGGACGAACTGGCAGCCGCGCTAGGGAAAATGATCGATAACCCCGAGGCGCGTTTGGAACTGGGCCGCCGTTCGCGTCTCCACGCCGAAGAGATGAGTTGGGAAAAGGTGGCCGCGCTCTTCATTCGGCGGTGCTTTGCGGCGGTTGGCCAGGAAGCACCGGTTTGAAGGTCGCGGGTGTCGGTATGCCGGGCAACACTCCCGAGGGACAGACGAGGTAATGGGGATCGCGGGATACTTAAAACACTGGGACGCGGCGGTTTCGCGGCGGCACGCCGGAACTCGGGGGTATTTCACCCTCTCCCCTAGCCGCGTGGCGCTTCGACGCGTCTTGCAGCCGCTGATTGCGGAGTATGCGTTGGGCACGTGTCTCGACGCGGGTGCGGGCTGGCAGGCGCACCGTCACCTGCTTCTGCCTTTCGTTGAACGGTATATCGCCCTCGATCTCGACCCCAAGCGCGGTCGCTCCGATGTGTTGGGCTCCACATTGGAGCTCCCGCTACGAAGTCAGACGCTGGATACCGTGTACTGCTCGCAGGTCCTGGAGCACGTCACCGACGATCTGCGTCTGTTTCAGGAATTCGAGCGTGTCCTGAAACCCGGGGGCATCTTGATCCTCACCGCGCCCCACTTGGGGTATCTGCACAACGAGCCGCACGATTACCGGCGAGTCACCCGCCACGGCCTGATCGGGCTGGCCAGACGCCACGGCTTGGAGGTTCTGGAGTCGAGGCCCGCGGGCGGGTTGCTCTGTTTCCTGGCGCACCCGCCATCGGTTGTTGTCAAGGCGCTGGCCGAGCCACTCCCCATCGTTCGTGAGGGTGTCGGCTTCCTGAACGGGCTCTGCAGCCAGTTTGTCGAAGGAATCGACCGTATCTTGGATCGTCCCAAACGGTACGCGCTGAACGAAGTACTCGTCGCGCGACGCCCAAAATGACCGTTGAAAGCCGAAATCGGCTCTCTCCGAAGCTGAGGACTTTCGGTCCGGGCATGAATGTTCCTATACTGTCGAGGTAACCGGTACAGGTTTCTCCGCGCGCAATTGGGACATCGTGCGGTGAACGACCACAACTCTAGGGCGATGACGGAACATCTTCCGTCACGCGGAAGATCGAGTCGAGAATGGCAAACGCGGCACCCCCTCCAAGCGGTCCCCTCCTCGTTCGTAAGGGCCAGTACCTTATGAAAGAAGGAGAGCGTGGCGGAGGGGCCTATCTGATCCAGCAGGGGCAAGTCGGTGTCTTTGTGACCCGGCAAGGCCAACAGCAGAAATTGGCGGAGCTGGGAGCGAATCAGATCGTGGGCGAGATGGCCCTGATCGACAGTCTCCCCCGCTCGGCTTCCGTCACAGCCCTACAAGATACAGTTGTAATCCCGATCGATCTGAGCCGACTTCGCGGCATCATGAAAGTCCAGCCGGACTTGGCCCTTTCGATCGTGCGCGTGCTGGTCCGAAAGATCCGCGACACGAACGAACTCGTCTTTAAGGAAGACGAAGGATCACCTCTGGATTTCTGGTACCGGGTGGTGTCGCTGACCGAGATGTGGGGCGCATGGATGATGAGTCTGCCCGAGAACAGCGATGAGGGCATTCCGTTACCCGAGGCGCTTTCGCGCGGCATGGGCATCCCCGTGGGAGAAGCGTTTAAGCTAACCAACACACTCAAAGAAGTCCACATGGTCGAAGCGTCGGCCAAGTGTCTGGGCATGGAACCCAATCGCCATCTGATCTCGATCTTTATGCGTACGTATGAGAAGGAGAGGAAAGGCGGCGGGAAGAAACTCGATGTCGAAGCGATTCGAGCCCTGGTCTGCAGAGCCATCATCAACCTCCTGCACTCTTCCGAATCGACAAAAGCCGTCGAGGAGCTCGGGGAAAGACGCGCGGTCGATTTCGCCGAGCTTCAAAGGAACCTGCTCGACTACCCATTCCTCGGCGAGCTCAATCCGCAGGAACGGGACACGTATATCCGCTCCTCTCTCATGCGTCTGCAGCGTGATGGGTTGCTCGAACGAGAACCGGCGGATAACCCCGAGGTGATTATCAACATCCATGGGTTGAACATCAAAGCGGAAACGGCCGAGGAAGTGCCGCCGGAGTACGAGGTGCTACGCGCCGTCTTCCAGAAATCTTGATGAGCGCCGAAAAGGATATCGAGCCGCTCCCGGCACCGTTGCCACAACCGTCGCGAGACTGGATGTACTGGCTTGCAGCCGCCGTGCTCGCCATCGTTCTGCTGGGTGCAATCGTCGTAGGGCTCGACGGCATGGACCGTGCGCCAAACTGGGACAAAGAACCTCTCGCCATCACACTGCAGAACCTAGCCCAAACAGCGCGCCCCATCGTGGAGACGAGTTTGGAGCGCAGGGGCTTATGGAAAGTCTTCGGCGCGTGGCGAAACCTCCCCTTTCATTTGACGTACGAGGAACAGACGGCCGTTCGGCAATGTATGCAACTCGCCCTGAGGAAACGTTCCCTCCATAACGGCGTTTTGGCATTCGAGGCGCAGACGGTTCGGGCCGGATTGCAATCGCTGTTGCAGAAGAACGAGACGCTGTTCTACGCAGCCTTCCTCTTGGGCGATTGGCATCGCATCCATGGGAATGCGACCGAGGCCGAACGCTATCACAAACTCGCGTACACTCACGCGCCGATCGTGCTGATTCAGCGCTTCCAGCACGCTGACGGGAGTCCGCTGACCGGGGCGGCCATTCAGGAACTCACAATCGAATACAACCGGGTCGTCGCGGGGAGTTTGGATCCAAGTCTCCAGCTTTGCTACACGAACTTGACCACGGATGAAGAGGGCTGCGTCTATGTGCCGGTATACGACACGGTCTATCGCCGGTTCTCAATTTCTCACCCCACGGGCTACGAGGTCTCCGTGCCTCGTCTGGGCTGGTTCGAAACCGCCCGCTCCGTGGCCGAATTGCCCCCCGTAACCGTCGCCCCAACCTTAGAGAACTAGCCGGCTGTCGGTTGGTGAAAAGGAGTACTCATGTCCGGCGCTTCTGCAACCCACACGCCGATGCTAAAGTCACTTCACACTCGAGACAGGCCCGCGCGAGCGCTCGGGGTTATTCAATCGGAAATGGCTTTCGAGAGAGGTTCCAAACCATGAAATACCTTCACGTGCCGGTACTCGTTGCATTCTGCGGTTTGCTGGCGGGTCCGTGTCCACAGTCTTTGGGCAAGGCTACCGAGAACTCAGTTACAGAGACGATCCACCTCTTCAACGGGAAGGACCTGAGCGGGTTCTATACTTTCGTGAAAGAGCGAGGGAGAGATGACGATCCCAAGAAAGTGTTCACCGTCCAAGACGGCCTGCTGCGTATATCGGGCGAGGAATGGGGCTGCGTCACCAGCGAAGCGGAATACGAGAACTACCACCTGATCGCCGAGTTCAAGTGGGGTGAAATCACACACGCGCCCCGGGTCGATCGCTCGCGCGACAGCGGCATCCTGCTGCATTCGGTCGGAGAAGACGGCGGCTATAGCGGGATTTGGATGCGCTCGATCGAATGCCAGATCATCGAAGGCGGCACGGGAGATTTCATCGTCGTGGGGGATGGCAGTGAATCGTACGCGGTCACCTGTCCCGTCGCACCGGAACAAGAGGGCAGTTCCCACGTCTTCCTGCCCGGTGGAACGCCCGCGACCCGCTATTCGGGGCGCGTGAACTGGTACGACCGCGATCCGGGTTGGAAAGATGTCAAAGATTACCGAGGGGCGCGGGATGTGGAGAAACCGGTGGGCGAATGGAACCGCCTGGAGTGCATCTGCGATGGAGAATCGATCACCGTGATCCTGAACGGGGTGACCGTGAATCGATGCCTCAAAGCCCGGCCGAGCCAAGGACGTATCCAAGTGCAGTCGGAAGGCGCGGAGCTCTTCTTCCGCCGCATCGACCTGCTCCCTCTCGAAGACGCCTCGCGGACTGCGTCCATCGATGCCCGGCCGCGACGCCTTATCTACAATTGCGACGCGAACAATACGTTCATCTACGACGAGCCGCCCATGACTCCGGCGGACGTGTACAAATACGTCGACGAGGTCGCGGCCACTGGCGTCACCACGTTCTTCATGTGCCCCAACTTCGGCATGACCATGAACTACCCCACCGAAGTCGGCGACTTCATCGGCGAACACGCCAGCCCAGCGTTGCGGGCAAGCATCAAGCCGGACGCCGCAGAGAAGAGTTCGGAGCGCGGGATTCTGAATCTGCGCGCGCTGATCGAGGCGGGTCACGATCCGATGGGGCTGATGTTCGACCGCGCGCACGAAGTCGGCATGGAAGCCTTTCTCACATTCCGGCTCAATGAAGTGCACGCGGTGGACCAAGACGACCACCTGATTCTTTCGCGGTTCTGGAAAGATCATCCCGAATGGCATATCGGGAAGCCGGGCGATCCGCTGCCCCAGGTCTACACCGATATACTGGGGCCGCGTACGCATCCCATCGTCGCGGGATGGCTGCCGGGTGGCCTGGACTTCTCGGTGCCAGAGGTCCGCGCCCATCGTCTGGCGCAACTGCGGGAATGCTGTGAGCGGTACGCCATCGACGGCCTCGATCTCGATTTTCAGCGGTTCCCGATGTATTTCAAGCCCGGGACAGAGACGGAAAATGTGGCCATCATGACGCAGTGGATTCGCGAGATTCGCGCCATGATGCGTGAGGTAGGGGAAAAACGAGGCCGCCCAATCTTGCTTTCGGTGCGGATTATGGCCCGGCCGGAACAGAACCTGGCCATCGGTCTGGATCCCCTCACCTGGGCGCGGGAAGAACTCGTCGATCTCGTGACCGTCTCGCACTATCTGCGAAACGATTTCCCACTTCCGGTGGCCGACTACCGGGCGCTGCTCCCGCCGAAGATGCCCATGTACGGATCGATCGAGGTCGAGCCCGCACCCGATAGCTATCGTACGATGGCCCGAGACCTCTGGCGCGGCGGAGTGGACGGTATTCTGGTGTATAACTTCTTCTCGACCCGTGAAGGAGGCAAGGAGCCGCCGTTCGAACTCCTGAGCGAGTTGCGAGACCCAAAATGAAACTAGGTGGTTGAACTCCCGCGCCCCTAGATACACCCGTCGCTGTCGCTCCGGGCACTCGGGGACACGGGATTATGAGAATCGAGGATTGCGAGAACGATCATGAAAAGATTTTCGAGAAACGCCCTAGGTATCGCCATGACCTTAACCACAGTGATGACGCTTTCCACCATCGCCGAGGATACGGGAGCCCTCCTGCTCGTCTGCAACAAACACGAGGATACGCTCTCCTTTGTCAATCCAGAAACCTACGAATCCGTGGCGAAGATTTCGACGGGCCCCAATCCCCACGAGATCGTGCTCTCCAAGGATCGGCACTACGCGTACATCTCGAACTACGCCCCTCCCGGCGACACGGTCTCGGTCATCGACCTCGTGGCGCGCAAACATATCCTGCAGATTCCTACCGGTGAGTACACACGTATCCATGGCGCGGCCATCGCGCCAGACGGTCAATTCACGTACTTCACCGCCGGACAGACGGGGTACGTCGTCGAGATCAACACCGCCAGCAATACGATGACCCGCGCCATCCCCACCCACGGCAAGATTTCCCACATGGTTCTCGTCTCGCCCGATGGGAAACGGCTTTATACGGCGAACATCACGACCCAGAATGTCTCCGTGATCGACCGAAAGACAGGAGAACTGATCACCCAGATTCCCTGCGGGAAAGGCGCGGAAGGGATGGCGTTTACGCCCGACGGAGAATCGCTGTGGGTCGGTAATCAGGAAGCCGGAAGCATCACGGTCATCGATTTGACCACCCACAAAGCGGTCGAGACATTCCCCTGCCCCGGCATGCCGGTCCGGATTCTGTTTACGGCCGACGGGACGCGGGCCCTGGTATCGAGTTGGACCGAGAAAGGCGAGCTGACCGTGATCGACACCGCAACCCGGAGCGAGATCAAACGGTTGGAGGTGGGAAGCCGGGCCATCGGGGTCGAAATCACACCGGACGGCAAGCGCGCCTTCGTCGGGGGGGAATACAAAGACGGGGTTTATGTGGTCGACCTGGAGACGCTAGCCGTGACCGGGAAGTTCTATACGGGCGACGGCTCGGATTCGATCGTTTGGTGGGTCCCGCCGAACGAATAAGTCGACAAGAGGCGAGTCGCGGGAGAGGCTCTACCCGCCGTAGGGGTCGGCGCCGCCGGACGAGTCTCCGGATTGGCCGTCCGACTGGCCATCTTGCTGGCCGCCGGTTTCGTAGCCGGTGTCGATGAACATGCTGTTGGTTTTGGGGTGTCGGGTCTCTCCAACACTGGTGACGCGAATCCCACGTTCGTCGGCAATCGGGCACTTGTCTTCGCAGATGCCGCATCCGATGCAGAGCTCGGGATCGATGTGAGGCACCTTCAGAATCACCTTCGCGCCTTCGCGGTTCTTCACGATTTCCCGGTCCTCAAACCAGATGGCCTTGGGTGAGGTCGGACAATGCTCTTCGCAAACCAAGCAGTCCTTCTGCCACGCATACGGCAAACAGCGCATGGGATCGAAAAAGGCCAGGCCTATCTTGGTCTTCTTCTTTATCTCGACCGGGAGGTCCTGAATCGCGCCCGTCGGACAGATCTGCCCGCAGAGCGTGCAATCGTACTCACAGCTCCCCAGACGGGGTACAGCCACCGGCGACCAGATGCCCCCGATCCCCGCCTGCAACAGCGTGGGCTGCAGCATGTTGGTCGGGCAGACCTTCATACAAGCCCCACACCGAATGCAAAGGTCTTGAAACTCCGCCTCCGGCAACGCGCCCGGTGGACGGATCAGAGAGGGTGAGGGTGTGGCGCCCGAACGTAACGGCTCTGCGGCAAACGCGAGCCCCGCAAGTGCGCCGCTTCCAGCCGCGGTCAGCACGGTGCGCCGTCCGATATCCAGTTTGCGCTTTTTGGGTGTCTTCACAAACGATTTCAACCACCCGGAAACCGCATTGGATTCGAAGCCGAAACCGATCGCGTTGCTCGGGCAAGACTCGGCACAGTTCCAACAGAAGAAACACTCCGAGGCTTTCCAGCCGTCATTGGAGAACGGATCCGCCGCGCCCTGACATTCGGTGACACAAAGCGTGCACCCGTTGCAGACATCGGGATCGTTCTTCAAACGGAAAAGCGTGTGCTTCCCGGCAAATCCGAGCAGCGCACCCAGCGGGCAGATGTAGCGGCACCAGAATCGATTCCGATAGAGGTTGAGCAACAGCGCAACCGTAAACAGCAATCCGATCACACCCGCCAATTGATAACGCGTCTGCTTGAAGAGCAGAACGTGTTCGCGCAACCATGAGTAGACCGGCTCCGAAACGGCGGTGATCCCGGCCGGGTCCTCGTCGTAGAGCCAAGAGAAAAGCCCCACGATGACTTCATTGAACGCGGGGTAAAAGCTGAGCGCAACACCTCGTTCCAAGAAAGAGAGCGGGTCGAACCAACCGAGGATATGAAACCCGCAGAAACCGGAGAGAAGCAACGCCACGAGCCCAATGTACTTCCAGCGTTGAACCCGGGTCCAACGCTCAGTCCGCATTAATACGCTTTTCTTGGACTTCCTGAGAGATGTCGCCAGATTGTGAATCGCACCCATGGGGCAGACCCATCCGCAGAAGAATCGACCGAAGAGGAAAGTGAAACCGAGGGTCACGAGACCGAGCAGCAGACCGGTTTCGATGGTTCCGTTGGTTATGAATGTATCCACCAGTACCAGCGGGTCGATCTGGAAGAAGAACTCTCCCCGTCCGGCGGGTTCGCCACCCGGGCCGTAGTCGGTGAGACGTATGAGGGCCAAGAACGCGACAACAGCCACGATCTGCACCACGCGGCGGGACCAGATTACGATTCGGGTAGCGGTCTTGTTTTGAGGTTTGTGTTCGTCGGAACTCACGATGCAGCGCTCTCAGGGACGGCCATCTCTTGTTGTCTTCACTCGCGGAAAGATTTACGGAAAAGCCCAAGCGGCCGATCCGGCGATCCTCGCACTAAACCAGAATCGGTTCGGAGCAGAGTTTCTTATAATCTGTCGTTCCCAATCCGAGTTCTTCGGCATCCTTGATGCCTATGACTTTCTCGAGCGGTCGATCGAAGAGGGTCACGGCATAGGCGTCGGCGGCGACAAAATCGGTACCGGCGATAATGGTATCGCGCCGCTCCACGTCATCCAATCGGCCACCCGTCGGACCGTTGGCGATCAACACCCGGCAAGCGTCGATCGCGGTCAGCTTGAGTTTGGGGTTCAGGAACGCGGCCAAGTCGGCCAAAAACGGCCCCAGTTTGGCGTGTGTTTCGTTGCGTTTCCCACCCATGATCCCCATCAGGTTCTTGATGGATAGCGTCAGATTGGCGATGGCATGGTCTTTGGCGATAGGACAATTGATAATCGTGTCCGCCTTCAGGATGTCCTGGTAAAGCGTCCAAGACCTAAACGTCTTGCCATTGATCGGCGTATCTTTGTATTTGCGCTCGTCGTGGAACAGGACTTCCGCGCCCGCCTCGGCGGCCATCGCTTGAATGCCGCTCATGTCGTAGGACTTCCGCGCGTCGTTGCAAGTGTGGTCGCTGACTCGGACCTTCTTGGCCCCCGCCTCATACGCCATTTCGACCAACGCCTTCACTATATACGGATTTGTGTTGGCCGCCTGTTCGGGAGTCCGAGTCCAGCTCATATTCGGCTTGATCCAGACCACTTCACCCTTCTTGACGAACCGCTGCATCCCCCCCAGATTCTCGACGGCGAGTTTCATATTCTTGTGGGCGAAATCGCCCAGCTCGTCT
>CAYTDF010000105.1:0-11148 GCA_964436365.1 uncultured bacterium
ACCAACTTGCGTATCTCAATGTCAGCGACTGTGTGAAACTGAAGACACTCCGTTGCCACTCCAATCTCCTGACGAGTTTGGAGAGTCTTGCCGAATCGAGGTCACTGGTAATTCTGGATGTCCGCAACAACCTACTCGCGCAGGATGATTGGATCGATGGGAATCTCTTGCTCGGGTCGATGTGGTCGGGCTTCGCCTACTCACCGCAGAAGGGATTCGCCCCGTATGATTGCAACGCGGGATGTGAGACCCCTGTCGAGGACTGGTACCTGATGACTCGTTAAGCGTGGCGTCTGTCATGAGCGCGGGGACGTTTGCGACGCGGGCTGCACTGTGTTCTTTTCTAGAACGCAACCACCCGTCTCGGACTGGTTTCTCATAGACTACTGAGCGGCTGGCCTCAAAACCGCAGCCGGTCGATCTCGTGCTTAATCACCGGCCCCAAATGATCGCTGGCCTCGACTGTGGCTTGAAACGCCGCGTGATATCGGCGAACGATCTCACCGCATCGCACCCGCCGGTCGCGGATACAGGCCGGACCCAGCTTCAAGAAATCGAACAACGTCGCCGATGCGGTCTGGTCGATCATGTAATCCGTGATCGGATCGCTGAAAATCTGATGGCGTAGCGGATCCAAATCCGCCTGCAACTCCGCCGGTTCCCGGTCGGGTAGTTCCCCTTTCATCCACGGCTGGACAATCTCCAGCCCCTTCTTCGCCACCCGCCGCGCTTGCCGCAGCCGCCTGCGTAGCGTTTCCAACAACTCCCGCGCCTCTTCCTTCCCTTTCTTCGGCGTGCCCGCCCGGCACTCGGTCAAGAACGCCTCCCAATCGAAGCGTTTCGCCTGACACTCCTGAGCGACTTCGGACAGTGCGCGCGGCTCCGCTCCGGCGATCTTGGCCCCACCCTCGGTCGCGTCGAGAACCTCCTCGTGCGTCTCGGAAATATCCCGTTCGAGCAAACGCAAATAGGCCTGCAGATTCTGGAGCGTGGGCACGGGCTCGCCATTCACACCCTCGACCCAGAAGAGATTCTCTTTGAATCGGCGACTCTTATCGTGGACCGAGGGATACCAAACGTGGCTGTCGTCGCCGTCGATGTACTCCACCGTCTGCACCAACTTGGCATCGGGATCGTGTGTCTTGCCGGTGTCGGGATCCAAGGCCAAATCTTGCCCCACCAAAACGATCGGTCCGCACCCCAGGAACCGGCAGGCCAGGAACGCGGCCTGCGAAACCATCGCGCCTTTGACGACCTGCCCCTTCGGACCGGTTTCGCGATCGAACCAGTCGTGAAAGGGATGCTTGGTGGAGTTGTAGGTGACGGTCTGACCGTCGAACAACCCGACGACGTGCGGTTCCGCCTCGGGATCGAACAACAGGTGTATTTCCGGCGGATACGACTCGCGCGGAAAATGCTTCCGGTTCAGCTCGCTCGGATCGACCGTGCAAACCAGATGAGGCGTGATGCCGTGATCGAGACATTTTTCGAGCGCCGTGTCGACCGCCACGATCAACCATCGGTCTTCGGTTCCTTTGAGTTCGTGGATGTTCTTGGAGAGCGAAGGACCGGCGGCCACGACCACAGCGGGGACGCCGCGCAACTGACTCTGCATGGGTCGAATCCCCGGCGCGGCCACGGTCCGTTCCAGGTTCGCGATCAGATTCTGCAGATAGCGCAGACCGTCGGCCTGTTTGGAGAGCAAACCGCTTTGGCCGAATCGTAGAGCCTCCTCGACCTTCGACACGCAGGCCTCGTAATAGGCACCGTCGAGATGCAGGCTGGGGTTGTTCTTGACCAGTTTGGGCGGGTTGGCCATGAACTCCATCAGTTCGGCCATACAACACTCGTAGGCGACGACGGGATCCTTGCCCACGATGAGATGCGTCCCCGGGTGCTCGAAGAGCTTGGTCAGGTCGATCGTCTGACACGCCCTGCGAAAGACCGAAAGTGAATGTTCGATCAAGACCTGTCCGGCAGGTGGATCCGGCTGCCGTGAGGCCAGAAGCATCCCCGCGTACCCCAGCCCCATCCCCAGATGAATGAAGCGCCAGTGGTCGTTGACGCCGCCCGTCTCTTCGACGATCCGTCTGGCGTCGGCCAGTGGATTCTCGGGATGGTGGAGCAGAAAGAGTTCGCCGTCGCGCCGCACTCCGATGGTGGGATAGCCTTCGGCGGTTGGCCGGACCTCGACCTCCTCGTCCTCTACGCCGGAGTAAACCTGTGCGGCCAGCGTGGGATCCCTCCGGCCGAGGACCTGTAAGTTCCGTTGGTAGATGTTGGATTCCATGGACTCTTTCTCTGATTTCGTCTGCCGAAGCCAAGCCGCAACCGGCGGGAGCCCCTTTGTTACTGTCACCGTCACGCAGTCACACGCTCTCGCACGGAAGCCCCATTGCGCGCGTCTCCCGCACCTATCGGAACGATCCTGTCGACGTGACGCGAAGTTAACTGTAAAGTATAGAGTGTCTCTCGAAAGTATCTTACGATAGCGCGCACGTAGTGCCCGCGAAAGTCGGGTATCGAGCGTCTTTCAGTCTGAAAGAACTCTTGGGAGATACTGAAATATGCCTTGGTAACTTAGAACAGCCGTCGCATTGCAAGGGGTAGGGACGTGAACGACGAACTGACAATCCAAATTGAGACTGACGAACGGGGACCGAGCCTCATCCGGTTGGGGGGACGGCTCACGTTCTCGGAGAGCGAACGGCTCTATTCGACGGTTCGGTCGGTCATCGACGGCGGTTGTCTGGCGATTGTGCTCGATTTCTTGAACCTGAAGTACGTCGACAGCACGGGATTGGCGCGCTTGATCGCCTCACACGCGCTCTGCGAAGAGCGGGGCGGGGCACTCTACATGACCAATCTGTCGGCCATGGTCATGGAACTCTTCCATACCACACGGTTGGTGAGCAAGTTCCTCATTCGCGACCGGCCCGAAACCGCGCTCAACGAACTTATCGAAAAGGGCGCCGAGTAAGCGCCGTCCTCCATCCCCCAATCATCGATCAACGACTCGGTAGACGACCAACCCCGGTCTATCCTGCCATTCGGGTACGAGGGTCCCGTCCGCCTCGAGCTGAACCATCAGCATGCGTAGCGTCTGACCTTGCTGCCAACCCCAAGGCCCATAACCGTCCTTGAGGCGATTGAGTTCCGAGGGATTGAACAGGATGTGGGTTACGCCCAATGTCGCGAGTCGTTCGCGGGCCTCCGCTGGACGCGTCGGCAGGGTGTTGCCCAAGGTGTCGGTCTTTGGGAGTGGGTGCCGGTTGAATACAGTCGTTACGATCCGTGGGAAGCGCGCGCCGGTCTCCTGCGCTTCACCGACGAACAAGACCTTGATCTCTTCTTCCTCCGCCATGGTGTTGAGACGGTCGATCGCTCGGTAGTGGGGAAGCACACGGCAGAGATAGCCGGTCTCATTCTCCACGCCCAACAGGTAGTCCAGAGGTTGAAGCGACAGCAAAGAGAACGAGAGCACAAAGGTTGTGGAGAGACTACCGCACCATACGAGCGCGCGTCCGATTCCGATGGGGAGCCGCTCCAGCCCCGCCACACCCGCCACCGACGCCAAAGGTATAAGAGGCAGCAGGAAGCGGTCGACACCATGGGTCAGGAAAAACCAGACGCCCACCCCCACAAACAACCCCACCGCGCACAACCGGCACGAACGATTCTCGATACGCTCCGTAGGCCTCTTCCCCACAAGAGCCAGCGGAAGCGCGCCCCAGTAAGCGATATGTCCCTTCGTGACCCAAACCAACCAACCGGCCAAACCGAGCGCGCCGATCTGAGGGATCGCCAGGGTCCAGTCGATGAGTTTCTGGATAAACTCGAAAAACCGTTCGGTTACCGTCATCGGTTTGGGGGCGGTTGCGGCTTTGAACAGCACGGCGCTCGCCTCGTCCCACGACGCATAATTAAAGAGAGAAGGCAGGAGAGGGTAGACCGGGTTCCCGTACAAAGAGAGGTTCCTGAGCAGCCAGGGCAGGACCCCCAGCGCCGCCACGCCTAGAAGCACGGCCATCTCGCGGACTGCGAACCTCCGAGGCGGATGAAGAAGCCAGATGACGAAGAAGGGGACCGCGACGGAGAGCAGGCTGACATACTTGCCGCCCAGAGCCAGGCCGATCGCGATGCCCGCCAAGAGAGCCGTTCCGAGTCGATTCTCCGAGGAAGCGAAGAGCGTCAGATACGCCACGGCGGCGAAAAGCGTCACCCCATGGTCGATATTGGCGTGAAGGCATTGGCCCTGCACCAATCCGCTGCCTAGATAGACAAGCCCGGCGAGTGACGGCGTACGCAGGCCGAGCTGTTTCGCCAACCCCACACAGGCCAATGCCGCGCAGAAAGCCATCAGCGTGTGCATGACCGTGGTCGAGGCCAGCCGTCCCCCGGAAAGACCCCACAGATACAACAACTCCACGTTCATGGGAAAGCCCGCGAAAACGTTGCCGGGGAACGCGACCCAACCTCCCTGTTCGAGGTACCCCTGGGGAACCGCCAGATGATATTCGTGGGCGTCGTAGTTGATCGGTGGGAGAAGCGATAGGAGCAACAGCGCGAGGCCGATGCCTCCGAGGAGCAGCAGAGGGAGCGTCTCCTCGCTCTTCCAAACTCCTTTGTCGAGCGTGGGCATGCGGAACGCTCTCATCCACCACTTACGATCTCGAATCCAGAGCCACAGACTTGGCGCACTCAGAGCCACAAGAACCCAGGGCTTGCAGAATCCGGCCGTCAGGAGGGCGAAGGTCACGCCGATGGGTACCGCCAGCCCTATGGCGATTGCGGTTGGAAGGAAACAACAGGGCTTGTTTTCGGCTTCGGGCCACGCGCGGCGTACAAGCCGCAATCCGTACGGAAGCCCGAACCAGAAGGGCCACAGACCGAGCAGCAACGCCGTGAGATGCTGTTTGAGGGCGGCGACGATATCCACGCGGCTTTCTCCAGACGATTTCGGATGCGCTAGAAGCGTCTCTCGGAAGCTCCTTCCGGCCGGGCGCACGAAGTGCCCCCGAGGGCCGGGCCTTCAGCGTCTTCCAATTGGAAAGAGCTATGGGGAGAACCTTTAGTCTTGGTCCGGCTCCCGGGCGCGAAGGTAGTCGAGATACCCTTGGAGAATCCAGGCCGCCGCCCCGGCATCGCGCACGGCTTTACGTTTCTTACGGCGTTTCCCCTGCTGCAGCAGAAGTCTCTCCGTGGCCGCAGTCGAATAGCGTTCATCCCAAGAAGCCACCGGAAGTTCGAACTCTTCTCGCAGCTCCCGGATCATCCGGCGCGCGAGGCGAGTCGATTCGCTTGCTCCACCGTCGAGATGGCGGGGCATGCCCACCACGAGCCCGGCGATCTCCCACTCACCGATGAGGTCGTGGAGGCGTCGAAAGAGAGTGTCCGGCAGTTGGCCTTCAACGACTTCCAGGGGGGTGGCGACGAGGCCTTCGGTATCCGAAATGGCGACACCGCATCTGACAGTGCCGATGTCGAGTCCGAGCAGAGGAAAACGGGTCACAGGCACGCCTTATCCGTCGTCTCGACTTCGTTGCTCTCGAGGTATTCGAGCGCGGCCGCGGCGGCCGCTTTCTCGGCCTGGCGTTTGCTCTTGCCTGCACCTCGTCCCAGTTTGGTGCCCTTCACTGAGACTTCGATTACAAAGACTCGGTCGTGGTCGGGGCCGTTCGATGAGACCAGTCGGTAGCAGGGCAGGACACCGAAATCGCGTTGCGTCTGTTCCTGCAAATCCGATTTGTAATCGATCAGACTGTTGCCGGATGCGGCTCGCTCGAGCTCTCCGCTCAGTTCATTGAGGACGAACTGTTTGGAGGCTTCCGCTCCGCAGGCGATGTGGATCGCGCCCACGACGCTCTCGAAAAGATTGCCGAGGATGGAGGATCGGGTCCGTCCGCCGGTCTGCTCCTCACCCTTGCCGAGAAAGAGATGGTTTCCCAACTCCAGTGCAATCGTGCGGTTCGCCAGAATCCGTTTGCTGACCACAACCGCCTTGATTTTGGAGAGAACGCCCTCCCGTTCCTCGGGATATCCGAGATAGAGCGCCTCCGCGACTGTCTGTCCGACAACCGCATCGCCCAAGAACTCCAGGCGCTCGTTGCCATAGCTCGCGCAGTCTTCCTGTTCGTTCGCATACGAACTGTGGCACAGCGCTTCGTGGAAAAGTTCCATCGAAACGTTTTCCAAACCCAGACGTTGGGCGAGTGCCTGCAACTCTTCTATGCGTTCTTCGGACAGTTGGTTCATTACCTGCTTGAGCCTTAGAGGACAGGCTACCTTTCGGAGGGATCGTTCGCCAAGGGAGGGGGATTGGGGGGCGGGGACTCCTGTCCGCCGTTCACGGTGTTCCTTTTGATCATCGTGATGCGATTCCCCTTCTCGTTAAAGTGGATTTCGTCCATGAACGTCTTGATGAGCAGGAGACCCCGGCCGTGGCTCGTGAGGTTATCCATATCGGCGAAGTCTTTCGGCAACGAACGGGTATCGAATCCGACTCCTTCGTCTTCGACAACGAACCGCACGCGTTCACCGCTGATATCGGAGGTGACCCACACACGGCGCTGGCAGTGAGGGTCTTCCGTGCTACGTTCCTGGACCAGCTCGTCGTACGCAACAAGTTCTGTCAGCGTATTCCCTTTCTCTTTGGATGTGACCTCCAGGTTCCCGTGGACGATCGCGTTGACCAGGGCCTCATCCAGGGCCAGCCGGATATTCTTCAGCTCCGCGTCTCCGAAGACGGCCAGTTTTTCCATCGACTGTGTGACTCGGTCGATTACCCCGAGGGTGTAGCGGAGGTCGCTGGGAATGCAAAACACGCGTCTTTCTTCGACGAGACAACTCAGGATTCGATCGGAGAGTTTTTCGCGGTTTCGGAGGGAGATCAGCCTTGTCGCGATACTCGAGATCAATTCGACTTGGAGCGGCTTCAGCAGAAAATTACTCGCGCCGAGGTGCAACGCCTCGATCACGTCCTCGCGGCTGCCGTATCCGGTGATAATGACAACGGGCAAACTGGGGTACCTTTGTTTGAGGACTCCCAGGAGTTGGGAGCCGCTCATGCCGGGCATGCGTAGATCGGTGAACACGAGATCGAAATCGACCCGATCGCAGATTTCGAGCGCTTCTTCCCCCGAAGCCGCCGTGTGGACGCCGTAACTCGTACTCTCAGACAGGAGGTCGACCATCAATTCACGAATAGTCTCTTCATCGTCGACGACCAGGATACGGCTTTCCAGCAAGGCTCACGCTCCTTCGCCCGGATCGCGGGCAGTCCGTCAACTCTCCGACTGACAGACCGAGTCGAGATAGTCTGCAATTGTGGTGTCGTATTCGAATGTGTGCCGGAAAGCCTTGGCGGCGAGCTGACGGCGGAATGCTTCCGTCGTACCGCCGTGTTCCTCGATCTCCGCGGCGAGCCGGTCGTAGTCGTTGGGGTCGACCACGACAGTCACCGCCGCGTGATTCTTGGCGGCGGATCGGACCATCGTGGGGCCTCCGATGTCGATCTGTTCCACAGCCTGCGCGAGTGTGCAGCCCGGTTGTTGAATCGTCTGCGAGAAGGGATACAGGTTGACGACCACCAGATCGATTGGGCTAAGCCCGTGCTCTTCGACCGCTTGTTCGTGCTCGGCCAAATCGCGGCGATACAGGATCCCCCCCAGCAGTTTGGGATGCAATGTCTTAACGCGGCCGTTCAGCATCTCTGGAACGTCCGTGATCTCCCGCACAGCCCGGACCGGGACACCGGCCTCTTTCAACTTCTTGCTCGTCCCGCCGGTTGAAATGATCTCAATGTTCCGGTCGGCCAGTCTCCGGCCAAGGACCTCGATACCTTGTTTGTCGTAGACGGACAGCACCGCCCGACGGATGTTGATTGCATTTACCATACCGCTTCTCCAAGAGCCTCTTTTCGGCCGTACCCGGAAGTCGTTCGTTCCCGCGAGACCCAACCATGGACAGCACGCAAGCAACGCCAGGAACACGTTCAGATCGGAATGGACCCGTCTTGAACCGGGGCACGTACCGGTCATCGGTCAGGTTCTCAAGCCTTCTCGATTCTAGCGAAAGAGAGACCCGAAAGAAACTGTCCACTCACGCGACATCCCCGTCTTGTCTTGCCGGGATCAATCTGCCGGAGGGGTATCGTGCGGTGTCGGTGAAGGAGTTGAGGGCGGGCCGAACGAACGGACTGCGGAATCGACATCGTCGAATATCTCGAGAATCCTTGCGAGCCGCGTCATCTTGAAAACCGAACTCACCATCGGTTGCAGCCCGACCAGTTTGATCCCGCCGCCGTGGCTATTCACCTGGTTCACGGCGAGAATCAGCTTGCCCACAAGAAGGCTGGAGACCTGTTCGACTCCGTGCATATCCAGGACGATACGCCACCGCTGCTCATCCCAGAGTTTGAACAACCTGTCGCTCATATCCCCTCCGTGGAACGGAATCCTCGATTCAGGGAGAGTCAGGACGGTGACGTCGTTCCGATCCTCACGGCGGATGATGGGTGCGTCTTGGAACGGATCGCTCACGTTTCCTACTCCTTTTGGGCCTCTTCAAGATCACCGACACGACCCGCAGAATCGTATCCTGCCGGTCAATGAGCAAACAAGCATGGTTACTAGGTACAGACGGACGAGGTTACCGTCAATCCCGGGGTCGCGTTTTTCCGTCGATATCCAAGATGACGGGCGGCTTGCGAACTCCCGAGCAGGCTCCGGGCGTCTCATTGAGTTGTATGGTACGCTCGGTCACCAACAACTGAATGCGACGCGAGATCGCTCCTGGAGTCGGAACTATGGACAGACGAAATCTCTTGAAACTGGCGGCCGCCGTGGCCGTCGCGGCCCCGCTCAGGGAGTCGACGGCCGTCGAAACGAAGAGACCCTGGAAGACAGCCGTCGGGCTTAACGGGTTCATGTCCGGTGTCGGCAAATACAAAAAGAACTACCCCATTTGGGAAATCCTGGATTTCGCCTCCAAGAACGCGTTTGACGGCGTGGAGTTGGTCGAAGGTTGGCCTTCGGGCGGTTATCCCGGCCCGGATGAAGACGACCGCATTCGCGCCTTGCGCCACTTGTACGATGGTTTCGGATTGCAGGTCTTCTCTATCCAATTGGGGGTAGGAGCGGCTTTCGACCCGGATGCGCAAAAGCGTAAGCAATGGCTGGGCTTGTTCCGCGACCGCGCGCGTCTCGCCCGAAAACTCGGTTGTGAGTGCATTGGCCTATGGCCTGGCGGAGGGCTTCGCGGCCAGACGATCGATCGAGCTATCGAATGCTTGGGAGACTCCTTCCACCGAGCGGGGGAGATCGCCGGTGAGCTGGGTCTGGTCGCCTCTTTCGAGATCGAACCGCCGTTTGTGTTCAATACCGAAGAGCATATAGAACGCATCCTTGAGCGTAGCGATCATCCGCGGCTCAAGACGATGTATGATCCCAGCCACTTCGACCTCATGAACGGTTCTACTGGCAAGCCGCACGAGATGCTTCAGCGGATCGGCGTGGAAAACATCGGTTATGTGCACCTCACCGACACCGATGGGACGCTTCGTGACGGGGGGACTTCGAAACACCTACCTTGTGGCCAGGGGCACGTCGACATCGACCTGTCGCTGAGGATTCTGCGGGATGGCGGATTTCGGGGCTGGATTATGATCGATGAATGGGAGATCCCCGATCCTTACGACGCTTGTATCCAGGGGAAGAGAGCGATCGACAAAGTGAATGCTCTCCCGGGTTAGAGGGTCTCTTGGTAACGCCCAGTACGGAGCGCACGCTGTGTCCCTGGTGTTCGGGCCTGCGGGGGCCGGGCGCTTATGTTCCTCAAATAGAGATCGATATTGGAAGCCACATTGAATTCATTCGCCGTGGCGTTGGACGATTCCGGCGCTGATCAGGCCGTTACTGGTGTTGTAGTCGGTCCACTGGAAAAGAACCTCTTCTTCGGGTCTGTAGATGTAGGAGTAGTGAACGATGTCGGGGCCCAGGCTGGAGATCATCCACTGGGTTCGGGAGGCGTTGTTGGGGTTGTTCCACCAGACGATCGGATTGCGTCCGGTCTCTTTTTTGAAGTAGCCCCAGTTGTAGTAATAGTAGCCGTGGAACAACGAGAAGGGGCTTGCGGTGTTGGCGATATACTGAACCGGCGTTGTCAACTGAGGCATCATGGAAAGATGCAGCGGTTCGATAAGCACCTGGTCTCCGGAAAGCTCCTCCCGGATCGGCAGACCGTTGTGGTCCGACCGGTACATGGCCAGGGCCGTGACTACCCCCCCGATATCGGCCTGAGTCCGGGCCACACGGGCGCGAATCTGCGCCTGCAGGAAATTGGGAATTGCGATGGCGGCGAGGATGCCGATGATGGCGACCACGATGAGCAATTCAATAAGTGTAAACCCAAGTTTCCGTCGCATTTCACCAATGCTCCCATACCGGCGGCGCGTACGCGCGCGCGCCTTTCACCTCTCATTATAAGTCAGCTTGCCTCTCCCCACAACAAGACCTGACAAAACGTGACAACTTTCGATGGATATCGACCTGACACCGGGTGCTTTCTACGATAAAGCAGTACAACAGACCTGAGTGTCTATGGCTTTAGAGCGTCTCTCGAACGTTTTGCTCGCCAGAAGAAACGATAGGGCACAAACGAAAGGGCGCTTGCGACGAAGTGCCTGCGGAGGCCGGGCGCTTGTCTTTCTCTACTCGAAGATCGATTTGGTGGTAACACCCAGTACGGAGCGCACGCTGTGTCCCTGGTATTCGGGCCTGCGGTGGCCGGGCGCTGGTCTTTCCCTACTCGAAGATCGATCTTGTGGTAACGCCCAGTACGGAGCGCACGAAGTGCCTGCGGGGGCCGGGCGCTTATGTTCCTCAAATAGAGATCGATATTGGAAGCCACACTGAATTCATTCGCCGTGGCGTTGGATGATTCCGATGCTGATCAGGCCGTTGCTGGTGTTGTAGTCGGACCACTGGAAAAGGACTTCCTTCTCCGGTTTGTAGATGTAAGAGTAGTGGCGGGTGTCGGGACCCAGGCTGGAAACCATCCACTGAGTCTGCGAGGCGTTGCTGGGGTTGTTCCACCAGACGATTGGATTGCGCCCGGTCTCTTTTTTGAAGTAGCCCCAGTTGTAGTAAT
>CAYTDF010000106.1:0-11130 GCA_964436365.1 uncultured bacterium
GTGCAAGAGGCTGACACTCGTGGCCAGACAGTCCGCCTGATCCAGAACCACGCGGTCGGCGGTAGGATCGCCCGTTTCGAACGCGTTCAGCACCGCCTCGCCCAGCCGGGCGACCTCCTCTTTTCCCGTTGAGTCTTGAAGAGACCAATCGACGACTTCTTCGACCCCGCTCTTGCTGAGTTTTTCCAGCACGTTGCCGGTGATCGCCGTTTCCGGTTCGAGGCCGTCGTGCGATCGCATCATCGCGCGCAAACCTTCCACTGCCAGTCGATACCCACTTCCTTCGTCGGACAGCAACGCGCCGTGGCCCCCAACCCGGTCGCACGAACCGTCGCGGCTGCGGCCGTAGACAATCGAGCCTGTACCCGCGATGACGATGATCCCGCTATCTGAAAGGCAACCGCCGATGAGCGCGGCGTCCGCGTCCGTGACCAGCAGCACTTCACTATCGGAGAAGCGCTTGGCGAGTTCGGCACGCATGGTCTCGTGGCTCGCCGGTCGACCGACCCCCGCCAGCCCCAACGTCAGGATTTGGGCTGGAGACGATTCATCCATCTTGCGAGCGAGTTCGGCGGCAATCCGGGAGATGGTTCCGCCTGCGGCTTCGGCCCCAACATGATGAAAATTGGTGGCTTTCTCCTCCACAAACGCCAAAACGCGTCCCTGGAGATCGACGGCGATTCCCCGTGTGCGGGTCGCGCCTCCGTCAACGCCGATCACAAAACTCATCGGTTACCTTTCTTGTTACTGGCGCATATCCAGCTCGGCTTTGAGCAGAGCCCTACTCGCTTTGAGGTTATCTATTTCCGCTCGCAAGTTCGCGATCTCTTCATCCTTCTTGCTCAGAGCGGTCTTGGTTTGCTTCAGTTCCGCTTCAAGCTCCTTGACCCGGGTGTCGTCAACGACGACGGTTGTGGGTTGCGGTGAGACGACGGTGGGGGGTGTACGGGTAAACACGCCCACTTGGCTGACGTGGTTCGACCACGAACGCACGAGACCGTTGGCATACCCGCCCGCAAGAATCCAGCCTCCGACCAACAGCACCAGGACGGTCAGCACGCCCAACACGGCGGGCGCGCCCGGGCCGCTCGATCTCTTCTTTGCCGAACGTCTTCTTGCAGCCATCTCGATTCGTTCCTAGTTCGACTCACCGGGCGTTGGCGCGGTTGAGCCCGGGGTCAGCTCAAAATGGAAATCGTGTGTATCTTCGAAGTTATACGGGATCAACGTGGCGCCCAGATCCAGTGGAATCCACAGATAACCGGGCGGGTCGATATCAACGATCTCAGAATGGGTTTCGTACCCCTTTTTGATCAACGTGATCTTATGCCCCCCGTACCATTTGACTTCCACCTGGGTGGGTGTTACGCCGGGTTGCCGGTGGGAGTTGAAATAGACCGCCGCTCCGGACGGCGTGGAGTCAATTGTTGCGATTGTCTTGAGACAGCCGCCGAACCCCGCCGCGCACACAACCAGAACCAGCGCGGCCAGGGGGGAACGGTACTTCCGTTTGAGGGTCATCACAGTCTTTTCGCTCCTTGCCTCAGAACACTCTAGGAGCCTGTCAGAGGACCTGCGTTGGGGTCTTCAACACCGGTTCCGGTGCACCAAATCCCGTGTTCCCGAGTGAAATGAAGCCGTGAGGCTTCCATTTTGCATCGAGAGGCGCGGGCATCCAAGAGTCTCTCAGAGCATTTCCCACGAGACGCTCTGGGCAAATGGCCTTCCAGCCCACGGATTGTGGTATCGGCCCCGTCTGCCCGGCCGCAACAAGCTCACTGTAGATTGGGGGTCCGGCGCACTTCTGTCAACGAACGGCTGGAACGAATGGCGGACGAAGAACCAAGACCCCCCAAATCGTTTCCGGGAGACTCTCGGCGAGATTGGAAGATTATAATCTCATACTCTTTGATTGACCTGGCTCAGGTTGTTCCCTAGACTGCGGCACTCAGAGCCAACCGGGGCCCGTCACCATGCTTTCCGCATCGAACTGCGCCCGGAATTTCGGAGAATTTCTCTATCGTGCGACTCGTCGACCGTAATAATCCCCAAAAACTCTACCTCCAACTGGCCCATTCCATCACCGAGGCTATCGAACGTGCTGAGTGGGCTGTGGGGGACAAACTCCCGATCGAACGCGATCTATGCACGCAACACGGCGTCAGCCTGGCGGTCGTGCGCGCCGCCATGCAAGAGCTGGCGCGGGCCGGTCTGATCGAGAAGAGCCCGGGGAAGGGGACCTTCGTTCGGCGAAAGGCCAGACGAAACGAGATCACCCTAAGCACGACTCTCACCGAAATGCTGCTTGATTTTGGGATTGAGTGGAAAACCGACGTTACCCAAAAGATGGCCTGTGTCCCCCCTACCGACCTAGCGGAGCTTTTCAGTCAGGAGAGCAGTCCCGAAGTTTTTAAGGTCACGCGCCTGCGGAGCGTGGAGGATACTCCGTTGTTGCTCGACACGGCCTATGTCTCCAATGACCTCTGTCCGGGGCTGGCATTTGAGGACCTACGCCGCGCGTCGCTGTTCGATCTCTTGCAGGAGCGATTCCAGGTCCCTGTGTTGCGGATCGCCGATTCACTAGAGGTTACGACACTGGAGGAGCGAGAAGCCCGGCTGCTCAAGCGCGAGATCGGTCAATCCGCTCTCCTGCTGGATCGGATCGCCTACACCGTCAGTGACCGGGTGGTGGCGTTCATCCGCGCGGTGGCCATCACCGACAAGCACCGCATCACTTTCCAGTCCCGGCGCGAGAATTTTTAGTCTCTTCCTGAGAAACGGGTTCCAGCGGGCGGGCTCTGCGTACACCTGTCCGGCGGCCCGCTTATCCGCACGCTTTCGGATACGAGCGTCCACCGTTATTCTATGGAATCGAACTGAAGGAACGGAGCCGCCATGGAACTATATCTGGACGATCAACCACTGGAGATCACCGAGTCCGACGAGACGATCTTACGGACCGTTGTTGAGCGTGTCTCCAGCCTTTTGGCCGAGCAGAACCGGGTTATATGTGAAGTGCTCGTCGATGGCCGGTTCGAGGGTGATTGGGAGACCGACGCGTTCGCGCAACGTCCCGTGAGTGAGGTTGGCACCGTTCGGCTCAAGTCCGAAGAGCCTCGTCGGCTGGCTATCAAGACCCTCTACGACATCGTGGCCTACATGCCGAAAATCAAAGACGCCTTCATCAAGGTCTCGGCGGATTTGCAGTCGCGCCAAGAAGATGAAGCCCTGCAACTGCTCTCCCAGGCTTCGCAAACATGGGGCGACCTCAATCAGGGCTACATGCGCGCCGCACAAGTTGTCGGCGTCGACCTTGATGAAATACCGGTAAAGGGTTCCGAAGAAGTGACCGGTGGCGCAACAAACGCCGCCGCTCTCCAGCAACGCGTTCTCGAACACCTCGAACAGGCGGCCGAGATGTTGGAGGGCAGACGGTTTCTCGAACTGTCGGACGTTCTCGAATATGAGCTCGCGCCGCTGATCGTGGTGCTTGAGGAGACCATGTACTTGGTCATCCGTGAGGCGGAACGTAAGCCGAACTAGACGATCTCCCGTGAGTTTCGCACCCGGAATTTTTTTCCCAAAAGCGCCTCTCGAAAGGTTTTTTTGCCGGAATACGCTGGTGCGCGCACAGACGAGGCTTTCGCCCTTAAGTACCACGGGGTTCCGCCGATACTACCGTCAGAATCGTTGCAAATCGGCACGTCATGTGCGTGAGAAACGTGGTACAGTAAAATCATGGTTGATCCACTAGCGACACAGAACGTTCAGCCCGGGCAGGTTGGCTCGGCATCCTCGGCAAGCGCCGGTGCGCGCGCGGCGAAAGCCCATCAAACGGGCTCTGGACCTTCGTTCGGCGACGTGCTCCAGTCCAAGACCAATGTGGGCCAGGAGACCATCCAACAGGCCGCGACACCCAACCGCGTGCAAACCACACAAGACATCGACCGAATGATGAATGCGGCCCAAAGGTCCTTCGAAGAAGTCGAGCAAGTTTCGAACACGTTGAACGCCGCGATCTCCGCTTACCAAAAGGGTCAGAAGTAGTTCGTCTCTCAAGCGGATACCTCGCA
This sequence comes from uncultured bacterium, assembly GCA_964436365.1. Lineage (GTDB taxonomy): Bacteria > Hinthialibacterota > Hinthialibacteria > Hinthialibacterales > CAYTDF01. Next base: position 4,074 of record CAYTDF010000106.1, read on the forward strand.
TTTCAAACCGACAAAACAAAACGCCCCACACCTGGGGCGTTTTTTCGTTTCAGGGATTATGAAGATCCCTACAGATCTCTTCTCGAGGATCTTGTCCGCAACACCATCCCGTATTCCCGAGTGAAATTGGGCCGCCAGGCTCAATTTTCGTTGCTTTCAAGAAGAAAACTCAGCGAGGGGCGCGGGCTTTTGCCTACCGCTTCTTCTCGCTCTTCCTATCTTCACCTGATCGTTCCGGCCGCTCGGGTCGGTCCGGCCGGGGACCGCGTCTGCCGGGTGAATTCGGGTCGCGAGGCGGAGGGGGAGGATTCTCTAGAAGCTTCTTTACATCTCGTTCGATGAACGCCTCACGATGGGTCGTACGTTTTTCAAACGTCTTCTCCAGTCCCTCCAAACGCTTGCGCATCCGTTCGATCATTAATTGATGTTTCTCGGTTTGGAAGTCGAACAACGCGGCGCTTTCAATCTTGATCTGCTCGGCGAATTTCTTCTTTTCCGCTTCACTCTTTGTTTCGTGGTATTCGCGAGCGACTTCGTGCAGTTTCTTCTGCTGTTTTCGCTCCTCACTAATGACTTTGTACAGCTCCGGATCGTCCTTTTCCCAGTCCGTTCGCCTTCTATTTCTGCGTGCTCTAAACTCCTCTAGGCGTTCCGGATCACCAATCATTCTTTGGACGTGCGGCGGAAGATCCTCAAAACTCCCCGGCCCGCCTCTCGGCCCCCGGCGACCGCCTGGAAATCTTCCTTCTCGGCCTTCCCGGCGACGCAACTCGCCGCGCGAGCCCCGGCGCGGCTTCTCCACACCGTCGGCCTCGGCCGTCTTCTCCGAGACCGCTTCCTTCTCGACAGTAGCCGAGCCGTCCGATGCTGTATCCGTGTCTACCGCCAGGACCGGCGGGGCAAGAATCCCCCAGCCCGTCAAGCAGACAGCGAATGCAAACACAAACACACAGATTAACTTTTGCATACTGCTCATGAGAATTCGATCCCCTTTTCGAGCCATAATCCCATCTCCTGTTCGAGCAGCTCGAGGTCGTCAGCCGCTGTGGCGATCTCCAGTTCGATCGCATCCAGTTCGGTTTGAGTCCCCTCTTCGTCGACAAAGACAATCGTCTCTGGAATGTCAATCTCCTGCGTGGAATTCGTGGGTTCAAACTCCCCGCTCGGCAGGAACACCAGGCAGGCAATCACCGCGCAGGTGGCGGCCATCGCCCATCCTCTCCACATAGGCTGCGTCGACGGACGGAAGAACTCCGCCACTCGATCCCATATCCCGGTGCGTTCCGCCGCCACCGGCTCTCTCTTCCCGGCCTCGGTCAGGATGGCGGCGATGGTTTCCGGTCGGGGTGCGGATGGGGTAAGCGGAACGTCCACGGCCGATCTCAACTCTTCGATTTCGGTGTGGCGCGTTCGGAACGTTTCGGATGTATCGAGCCGTCGCTCAAACTCCGCCCGCTCGCTCTCTGTCAGCTCCCCGTAGATGGCCAGGAGCGCCAGATCCCGATCGGCAATGCCTTCGGCGTCTTTCATCGGATCTTGCGTTTCGATACATTCATCGTTCTTCATGATTGGCCTCATTGTTCCGTACAAGGCAGGCTGACGAATTCCGCGCCGCGTCCTTGCTTCGTCCTCTTCGGTCTCTTTTCGCTCTTCTCGGTCCAGCCTTCCGGAACGCTGCCCGTTTCGATCAGGTGTTCGCGAAGCCTTTTCATGGCTTGGTGCATCCATCCCAAAACAGTCCCCAACGGGCAATCGAACATCGTGGCCAACTCCTTAAACGGGACTTCCGCCACGGTGCGCAGAAGGTAAATCTCTTTGAGTCTCGGCGGCAAACTCTCGACGGCCTTGTCGATTTGCGCCTGCAGCTCCTTGGCATAGAGTTCCTCGTCGGCGTGGGGTTCCCGGGAATCCGGGATCGTGCTCCAGAACGAGCTCTCCGTTCCCGTCTCAGGCTCCTGAATCGTCATGTCCCGTCCTGACCGGCGGTATTCGTCCAGGCAGTAGTTGTGAGCGATTCGGAAGAGCCAAGAGGAGAACTGCCCGTGTTCGTCGTAGGTCTCCGCTCGCCGAACGATTCGCAGCCAGACCTCCTGAAACGCGTCTTCCGCACGGTCGCGCCGTCCCAGCATTCGCGTCAGATAGGAATGCAGCGGGACTCGATACGCCTCCAGTAGTGTTTCGAACGCGGCGGTCTCGCCGGTCTGACGGTACCGCAGGAAGAGCCTGCCGTGGTTTTCGCGTTCGTCGTTTTTCATCTCTGTTCCTACCTAACTAACGACCCCTGTACACCAGTATTGTCCGATTTCTCCCAAGCTTCAACAATTGACGTGGCCAAAGACGCCTAGAGCGTCTCTCGAGACATCCTCGCGTAGCGCCCCGGTGGCCGGGCCTTCGGCGTCTGTCAATCGGAAAGTACCCTTGGAAGTACATGAAATACCCTCGCGGGCTTCTCACCTGGCCGCTATGGTCTGGAACCGTCCCAGAAACGCTCTGAGATATTTCTTACACGCGTAGGATAAATGACGCTACTGCTTCTGTTGCTCGTACTTTACGGAGGGTATTGGCTCTACTCCCGCCACTACTTGACCGTCGACCTCGATCCCCGCGTCCGTAGCGGCCTGACGGCGCTTCGCTTGATTCTGCTGGCGTTGCTCGCCTGGTGGGTTTTTCAGCAACCGACCTATCGGGACCGCATCCGGGTTGAAGAACCGGCCCGGGCGGTGATTCTGCTCGACGATTCCCGGAGCATGTCCATGCCCGAGGATCCCTCAAACCGGCTTGTGACTCTTGGGGCCGAGGGAGAGGATAGTGGTCGGCGCTGGGACCGGGTTGTGAGTTTTCTCAGAGAGAATGCCGTGAGTTATCTCGAGGAGTCCGGTTTTGAGGTTGAGACGCGGCTATTGTCCTCCTGGGATGTGGCCTCTTGTACCACGATTGCCGACTTGCCCCGGGTTTTCGATCGGCGGCCTTTAAGTCCTCAAACCGACATCACCGGCGCGGTGCGGTTTCTCGGTGGAAACAGTGGCGATCGCGAAACCCAGGTCTTGCTCTTTTCGGATGGCCGCCAAACCGCCTCAGGTGAAGAACCGGGCTCCGATCCCAGCGCGTTCGGCGTGGCAAAGTACTGGGCTTTCGGCGTCGGTCCCGTGCGACTCCCCCGCAACGCCGGTCTGGCGCGCATTTCCGGTCCCAGCCGAGTGCGTACCGGGACTCGCGCGAAACTCGAACTTCACGGTCACGCCGCGCTACGCGGAGAAGATCCGCTGCAGATTCGGCTCGAACTGCGCGAACGGCGTCTACGTGCCGATGAGTGGGTGGCTGGCGAGGTCGTCTGGTCGTCGGAGACTCTATTTATCCCGCAGGCGGGGGGAGACGCGGAGCGCGGAACGTTCTCATTCCCCATCGAGCTTCTCGTACCCGAACAGCCCGGCGGCTACATCCTAGACGCAACCGTGACTCTTTCCGGCGATCCGATCCCCGAGGACGACACCGCCGCGCGCGCGCTCGAAGTTGTTCCGGCGCAGGACCCGGTCCTGATTCTGACCGGGCAACCGACCTGGGAGAATCGGTACCTGAAACGTGCCCTCGAAGACGACCCGACTCTCGCTGTGAGCGCCGGGTGGTATCACGACGAGATCATTCATTGGTCCGAAGAGCGCGCCTGGTCCGCCGAACGGCGAGGCGACGCCGTTCCCGGAACCCCGCCGGATCAGACCGTGTTGTGGCGCGACTTGGATCGTTGGAGCGTCATCGTTCTGCACCGCCTGCCATTCGACACACTGCCCGCCCATGCCCGTACGCGCGTGATGGGGGTTTTGGAGAATGGGGGGCGGCTGCTTCTGATTCCGGGGTCGGCCGGACCGGCGTCCGAGACGATTGACGAACTGGGCATCACCCTGCACGGTCTCAATCCCCGTGCGTTTGTGCCCCAGGCCGGTTCGGCGCTCGATTCGACTTCGCGCGGGGCCGCGTTGCGGGACATCCTGGGTGAAGCGACTCCGCCTCTGTCCGGCTGGTCGACCGTCGGCCGGCTCCCCGGCAGCGCGCGAAACATACTGACCCACCGTGAAACGCCTGGCGGCCCAGAACTGCCGGTTCTCTTCGAGATGCCGTTCGGTTTAGGGCGTGCGGTTGTTTCGCTGACCGACAGTGTGTGGCGTTGGGACCTCTATGAGGGTCGGGGTGCGCGGTTCTGGCGTTTTGTGGTGCACCGCATCTTGCGGCCCGAGCACACTGTTCCCGGCGAACTGGTTGTCGAACCGTCCACGCCGCGTGTGGGCGACCGGGTGCGTATTCGTTTCGATTGGCCCACCGGTGGGGCCGAGCCCGCGCCGCGCTCTCTGCCGTTACGTGTCGAGACCCCCCAGGGCGTACGCCCGTTGACGCTCGTGACTTCTTTGGAGCGGGCCGGGAGGCTTGAGGCTGACCTCGTCGCCTCCGTTTCCGGGACCTACATCGCCCGGATCGATTCCCGGGGTGCGGAGACTCGTTTTGAAGCCGCCGTACCCGACCGCGAAGGTGCGGACATCACCCAAGACAGCGCTACGTTACAGCGCCTCGCCGAACGTTCCGGGGGCGGGTACGCTCCGGTGGAGGCGTGGACTGAACTACTCGAACGTATTCAGGCTGAGCCGTACCGGTTCCAGGTCGACCGCCAACGTCCCTGGGCTTCACGTTGGTGGGTGATCTTCTTGATCGGTGGCCTGCTATCGTTGGAATGGTGGTGGCGTCAGCGCGAAGGCCTGCCGTAGGGATCAACAACCGCCCGGGTGCGTCGGGATGAACTTGGCATAGGCCAAACTGCAAATGATGAAAAAGAAACAACTTGCCATCCTGTTTGTGTGCACATGCTCGATGGGAACGACCGATGGAGCATTGGCCGCCGACTGGCCAATGTGGAGATTTGACGCACGCCGAAGTGCTGTCTCGCCGCAAGACCTCCCGGAACGGCTTCATCTCCAATGGGTGCGTGAATATCCGCCTCTCAGACCCGCTTGGCCTGACGAAGCCCGCATGCGTTTTGATGTCGGCTACGAACCCGTCGTTGGCAAGAAGACTCTGTTTCTCGCGTCATCTCGAAACGATGGTGTTACCGCCTTCGATACCGATACGGCTGAAGAGAAGTGGCGGTTTGTCGCTGAGGGTCCGGTTCGGTTCGCGCCGATGTTTTGGATGGACAGAGTGTATATCGCTTCAGACGATGGTTTTCTGTATTGCCTGAATGCAACCGATGGAGATTTGATTTGGAAATTTCGCGGGGCTCCCCGGGACAGAAGAATTATTGGTAATGAACGCCTCATTTCCACTTGGCCGGTTCGTGGCGCTCCCGTTATTGCCGATGGCAAGATCTACTTCGCGGCGGGAATATGGCCTTTCATGGGTGTATTTGTTTATGCCCTGGATGCGTTATCGGGTGAGTTGCTATGGGTCAACGACACAAGCGGATCGTTATTCATCTCGCAGCCTCACGACCGTCCAGCCTTCGGCGGCATCGCCCCTCAGGGCTATCTCGCTCTGGGCGGGGAAACGCTTCTCGTCCCCAACGGCCGTGCCGTGGCAGCCGGATTCAATGCCGGAACGGGTGAATTCCGTTTCTTTCAACACGCCCAAAACAGCCAGATGAGCGATTCGCATGTGGTCGTTGCAGGGGATTATTTTCTCAACGGCGGGAAAGTGCTTCGTCTCTCGACCGGCAAAAGTCTAAAAACAACTAACCTCGAATTGCAAGCGGCTATAGGTGGTATTCAGAGCCGTACAACAGACTACGAAGACATTCTCAACGCTATCCAATATCCTGTTGCTACTGACGATACAATTTACCTCGGACAAGAAGGTTCCATTTCTGCGTTGAATCCCCTATCCAGGTTCAAGCCGATCTGGAGTTTCGAAACCTCCGCCAAAGTGCGGATCGTAGCCGGGCAGAGGCTCTATGCCAGCGAACCCGGCCGAATTCTGGCAATTGATCTGCCCAACGATTCGAAGGGGCCCGCCGTGTCTTGGGAAACGGATGTTTCCGGCACACCTTCTTCGATGATCGCCGCCGATGACAAGCTCTTTGTCTCAACACTCGAAGGAAGAATCTATTGTTACGGTGGCAACCAAGTCGAACCGCAATTTTTGACATACGCACCAAGAGAAACAGAGCAAGATGACGGTTGGGACGGGACTGCCGTTTCAATCCTCGAGGAAACAGGGATTACAGAAGGCTATTGCCTGCTCTTGGGAGTCGGGACGGGAAGACTGGCGGAGGAGATACTCGAGCGCTCGAATCTCCACATAATCGGCTTCGATCCCGACGAGTCGAGAATCGATGCGCTCCGCGACCGGATGATTGCCGCGGGACTTTACGGAGAGCGCATCGCTCTTCACGCTGGAGATATTACCTCTTCCACTCTTGCTCCCTATATGGCAAGCCTGATCGTCTCTGAAGATCTATCGGCGGCGGGCTCAACATCCGGTATCCCATTCCTAAAGCGTCTCTTTTCTGTGTTGCGCCCCTATGGAGGAACCGCTTGCTTTCTCGCTCCCCCCGGAAACTCAGCACTGATTTCCACACAACTCTCCGGTGAGGATTGGGTCGGTGCGGAGGTTACCGAGGCGAACGGATGCTGGCTACTTAGGCGAACCGGTGCATTGCCGGGTTCGGCGGATTGGACGCATCACTATGCCGATTCGGCCAACACCGTGGTCTCCAAGGATGAGTTGGTCGAGGCACCGCTTGGAATCCTGTGGTTCGGCGGTCCATCCAGCAAACGAGGTCTGCCGATTCATGGGCACGGCCCGTCGCCACAAGTTGTGGGTGGACGAATCTTTATCGAAGGTGCCGATAGGATTCGCGCCATAGATGTTTACACAGGTCGAATCCTTTGGGAAAGATCGTTTGACGGGATTGGCGACGCGTATGATCACACCACTCACGAACCGGGAGTCAATTCTGTCGGCGGCAACTATGTATCCGTTCACGATGGTGTATACGTCATCCAAGGCAAGGTTTGCCATCGTTTGGACCCCGAAACGGGAGAAATGGTCAGTGTCGTAGGAACTTGGGATATGATAG
>CAYTDF010000107.1:0-11038 GCA_964436365.1 uncultured bacterium
CCGGTTGTCAGGGACGAATCCACGTGCGACGAGAGAACGGATGGTGTTGGCGATAGTGCCCTGAAGACCGCAGATGTAGACCACGGCGTTCGCGGGTGTGAGCCAACCCGGCTCTTTGCCGAGCCGCTCCTCCAGCTTTTCCAGTTTTTCCCCATCGAAAAACGTCTCGACACGGCCGATATCACCGAGCCAGTCTGGAACCTCGTTCGGTCGACTGACGGTAGGGATGTACCCGAGCTGCCCCATCTTGTTCAGGGTCTTCTCGAGATCGCCACGGTATCCGAGTTCGTGGGGATAGCTGGTGCCATGCAGGATCAGGTAAGGAGGCACCTCGCCGTTGGCTCCGATTTCACCTTGAGCGATGGCTTGGTCGATGATGGAAACAAACGGGGCGAGACCGGTTCCGGCGGCGACGAATACACGGATGCGGTTATCGTCCGGTTCGAGCGTGTGCTCCAAAGTGAAGCGGCCGACGATCTTGGGTCCGACCCAGAGCCCATCGCCAGGTTTGCGGTCGAAAAGGATGTGAGTCAGCGGATAGGCCGACTGAGCGTTCTCCTCACTCACGCGGCGAATGAAGAGCTCGAACCAGCGTTTCTCGCTGGGCGGAGAGGCAATTGAATACGCGCGCCGTGTCGACCCTGCGGGATTGTTGTCACCCAGCGTCATATATTGCCCGGGGACAAAGTCGATGATCCGGCCACCGGTCTCTTCAGGACGGATACGGAAACGGGCCAACGTCTCGGAGAGATACTCGATTTCGAGGATCTCAGCGTTGTGTTCGACGGGTTTTGTATTGATGCCGAGCAACCGCCCAGCGGGAGCGTCTTCGGTTCTGGTCTTGGCCATGGTTGCCTCCCTACACACACAGCAGCCCGGCGGGGTCGGCAGGGCGAAGTTTTCTGTATCTCCCGAGAATTCCCCCCGATTGATAAACACTGAACGCCCGACGCCCGGGGGCACTTCGTGCGCCCTACGGGAAGAGATCATTGAGAGACGCTCTAAACAATTATCCCGCTCCCTGAAGATCGGCCAAGAGTGCCGCGAAACGTTCCCTATCACCGAGATCGAAGCGCGTCTCTACGGTGTCTCCAAGAGTCACAGCCGGTCGAGAACCGTTCGAAGAGCGAAGTAAGCGGGTTTCGGCCGGTATTGCTTGTCGAAGATCAGCGCGGCGTTGTGGCCGGGAAAGAAGTGTGGGATCCACGAATGCCGGTCGGTGAATCCCCACAGCACAAGCGCCGTGCAAGCCTCTTGAGACAGGCAAGCCTGAGCGAGACCGCGGTATCGTTCGGCCTGGGCGGCGAGTTTCTCGTCCGTGACGGGGTCGGGGATTCTCACGTCCATCTCGGTGATGTGAACCTCGAGCCCCAGCGCACCTAGCCGTTGGATATTGGCGGCGAACTCGCTCGGCTGGGGATAGCCATCGAGTTTGATGTGCATCTGCAGACCCACGCCGTGAATGGGGACGCCCCGCTCGACGAGCCCTTTCACATAGGCATAGACGGCATCGGATTTCGGACCCAATCCTTCACACTCGAAATCGTTGTAGAAGAGTTTTGCGTCTGGATCCGCCTCGTGCGCCCAACGGAAGGCCTGTTCGACATAGTCGGTTCCGATGTTGTCCAACCAGACACTCGGTCGCATTGCACAGTCGGGTCCAATGGCTTCGTTGACCACATCCCAGACCGCGATACGGCCCCGGTAGCGTCTGACAACCGTCGTAATGTGCTCTTTCAGCACCTCGCTGAGTTGTTCGCGAGTCCATTCGCCCTCCGTAATCCACTTCGGCTGCATGTTGTGCCAGACCAGTGTGTGGCCCCGGACCAACATGCCGTGGGTTTCGGCGAAATCGACAATCGCGTCCACGCCACGGAAATCGTAGGCGTCGCGCTGGGGGTGCACGCGGCTGAACTTGAGCGCATTTTCGGTGGTGACACAGTTGAATTCGCGGGCCAGGGTTTCGGCGTAGACCGGCTCCTGGGCCAGCTGCCTGGGCCCCACGGCCGCGCCAATATACACGCCGTGCGCGTCGGCTAGCGCCCGCAGGGTCTCACCCGAGCGTCGCTCGAGTCCGGGTGTAGCGCACGCACCGGCGAAAAGCAGAACCGCTGTCAAGAAACGACTGGAGCGCTTCACTCGTCGGGCGACTCGGATTCTTGCGCGGATTCCTTCAGGTCGGCGAGCATGTGCTTGATGTCGACCGCTCCGAAGACGACAACCCATAGACTCAACAGCGTGAAGGCGCCGACGCTGACGAAAAAGACGATCTTCCATATCTGCATCCAGGTTTCCATTATTTCACCTCCGCGGCCACAGGTTCGGTCCTGGGCGGATCGGGACAGACGAGCGACCCGACAATCATGGCCAGAATAGCCAAGCCAAGCGTGATGAGCCCTACCAATGGGGCGGTTAACTCTACATTGAGCAGTTCGTTAATACGGTCTCTCACCGCGCTGAGTCCACATATCGCACTGAATCCGGCGAGCAACGCCAGGACCGCGCCGGTCGAACTGGCGCGTTCCCAGTACAGCCCGAAACCCAAGACCGAGATCGCGCCGGTGAAGTAGATCGCACCGGTGATGCCCATGTACTCCCAGATGTCGTCGGACCCCTCATACCAGAGCCCCCAAACCAGGATGTAGATGCCGATCAAAACCATGATCGCGCGAGTCAGGAAGACCTTGCCCTTCTCGGTGAGCGGTTTTCCCTGCCGCAGGGGATTGACGATGTCGAGCACAATGACCGCCGACCAACAGAGCAAGTAACTGTCGTGGGTGGACATGAATGCCGCAATCATGGCCGCGGTGACCAACCCCAGCAGTCCCGTAGGCAAAACGTGCGAGAGGAAGATCGGCATGGCGTAGAGATTGTCGAGCGCCTCGACGCCCTCGGCAGTGGGGAAGAAAGCTTCTTGGAAAATCCCGCCCGTCGTCATGACGAAAACGAAAGCTCCAATACCCAGGAAATAGGGAATCAGGAAGCGAATCAGAAAGGATATGGCGGAGAACATATATTGCCGCTGGACGACCTTGGTGTTCTTCCCAGCCAGCGCGCGCGTGACCGCTGTCGGCCAGATGGCGCAGCCGACGAGCCCCAAGACCCCCTGCCAGGACATGTACGCCGGACCGAATCCGCTCTCTTTGACTGTGGGATCGAAACCGGCCGCACCCTTGTGCAGCCGAACCGTCTCGACCATCTCCGACCAACCGTACTTGGCCAAGATAAGATAAACCATCAGGACCAGACCCGATGAGAGGACCGTAAACTGGACGTAATCGGCGATCACGACCGAGACCATACCGCCGAGGATGGTGTAGATCAGCACCAGAGCGATCAGCGAGATCATCACCAGGGTGAGGAGTCCGCTGGAAGGATCGATTCCGGTCGCGCCAATCAGAAACTGCGAGCCGATCTTCAGAAACAGCCCCATGTTCAGAATGCCGCCGAACGCCAAGAGGATGCCGCCCAAGATACGGGTGCGCCGTCCGAAACGTATTGCATAGAACTCGGGAATGGTCATGACCTGGGTCCGGCGTAGCGGCACGACGATAAAGCCGGTAAAGCCGATGATAAAGGTCGCGATGCAGGCGATGACGGCGATGTGAAAGGCCGCGAACCCGCCGGTGAAGCCCTTCTGAGCCGAGTACATCACCGTGACCAAGCCCAGTTCAGTCCCGGTCATCGTGGCCACGGATAACGCCGTGCCGAGGTTTCGACCCGCGACGACATAACTGCTCACGCCGCTGATGAAACGGTTGGCGAAGAGCCCAATGAAAAGGGAGATCGAGACATAGACAATCACGATACCCCAGTCCAGCGCCGTAAAATTCCCGCCGGCAAAAACTCCTTGTATCATTTCGCTCGATTGCATCGATACACTCCTGCCCCCATCTCAGTGTTCCTGGCTGTGCACGTAGACGTACGGCACAAGCACAATTTCGGTCAGTATAGCAAAAAACCGGCGATGGAGCGTGCCGGTCTCTACTCCCCCCGTTTGGCTATTCCCCGGAGCCTTTGACGACCGCGAGGGGGCGGAGTTCGACGCGAGGTTCGACTAGGTCCCGCTGCTGGCGCATGACGTCCTCAATCTTCTTGTAGGCCTGGGGAGCCTCGTCGAGCGTCTTGCGGTTTACCGGGGCGACGACATCGCCCATGGAGGCCTTGACCTCATCGAGATCGAGCGTCTTCTTGGCCTGTTTACGGCTCATGACGCGGCCCGCGCCATGCGAACAAGAAGTGAAACTATCGGCCGAGCCGAGCCCCTCCACGATGTACGAGCGTGTGCCCATGCTGCCGGGGACGATACCCATCGTGCCCCGGCCCGCGAACGTCGCACCCTTGCGGTGTACCCAAACCTTGCGCCCGAAGTGCTCCTCCTCGGCAGCGTAGTTGTGGTGGATGTTGATCGCAGGCTTGGCCGCGAGGCCATCGGGATCGCCGAGGTAATCCTGGATGACGTTCAAGACGGCGTCAATCATGCGTTCGCGATTCACGAGAGCGTAACGCTGCGCCCACTGCATGTCGGCGAGATAGGCCTGGCCCTCCTCGGTATCGAGCGGAAGCGATTCGAGCCCCGCTCCTTCTTTTGCGTTCCGCGCCTTGGAGAGGCGAGCGGCGAGTTTGACGTAGTAGTCGGCGATCAAGTACCCGGCGCGCCGACTGCCGCTGTGAATCATCACCCACAAACGCCCATCCGGCCCGGACTGCAGCTCGATGAAATGATTTCCGCCGCCGAGAGTGCCGAGCTTGACGCTTCCCTCCTCCTGGATCGCCTGATTCAGTTCAGCGGTGGGACTTTCGTAATCGAATCCCTCCCAGTGTTGCTTCTTGTCATGTCTGCCGAACCCCACGGGTACGGTTTTATAGATACACTGCGTGATGGCTTCGCGATCTTCACGCGAGAAGCGTTGCGCATCGAGCGACGTCTCGACCGCAGCCATTCCGCAGCCGATATCCACACCGACCGCCGAGGGTACGAGCGCATCCACCGCCCCGAAGACACTGCCGATGGTCGCACCGTAGCCTTGATGCACGTCGGGCATAGCCGCTACGTGATGATGGACATAGGGCATCGCCGCCAGCGCGTCGAGCTGATCCATCGCGCCGGGCTCGACGGTTTCGGCCCAAATCTTGACCGGGACCCGGTGCTTCTTCTTGTCGTAGTATTCGTGCATGGCGCACGCCTAGCGCTTCTCTTTGGGGTAGGTATCGGGCGAGCGGTAGTTGACGCCCATCGCGTCGTAACGTTTGTATTGCGTATCCAACCGGCCCCTGAAGTCTAGCCAATCGCGGTTGGCCCGTGGAGACCAGACCACCTCGGCGATGGCGGAGGCACGAGGGAAAATCAGAAACTGGACATCGGCCCAGGTCGGAATGTACTCGGTCCAAAGACAGGCCTGTGCGCCGAGAATGTGCTTCTGTTGCTCGGCCGTGAGAGCGTCAGGAAGAGGCTCGAACGCGTAGACGCGCTTGAGGGGCAGGTTGCCGTTGTGCCCCGGGCCGTCACCGGGAACCTCTTTGTAGTTGAAGTAGGTTTCGGAATGCGGATTCATGACCACATCGTGGCCCGCCTTGGCCGCGGCGATACCGCCTTCGGTCCCACGCCAAGACATGACGGTGGCGTTGGGCGCTAACCCGCCTTCGAGGATCTCATCCCACCCGATGAGACGTTTGCCCTTGGCGTTGAGCAACCTCTCCATACGGCGGGTGACGTAGCTCTGCAACTCGCTTTCGTCTTTGAGGTTCTCATCTTTGATTCGCTGTTGGCACTTGGCGCATTCTTCCCAGTTCTTTTTGGGGCACTCGTCACCCCCGATGTGGATGTAGGTGGAGGGGAAAAGATCGGCGACTTCGGTCAGCACATTTTCGAGAAAGACGAGCGTCTCTTCGTTCCCACCGCAGAAGACGTTGGGCGAAATACCCCATCGCGTCCAGACCTTATGCGGGCCGCCGGTGCAAGAGAGCCACGGGTAGGAGGCCGCCGCCGCCTGCGCGTGCCCGGGCAGTTCGATTTCTGGAACGATGGTGACGAACCGCGATTCCGCGTAAGCGATCAGCTCGCGGATATCGTCCTGGGTGAAGAACCCACCGTGCGGCGTGCCGTCATAGACCTTGTTGATATCGATGCTCTCTTCACGCCAAGCGCCGATCTCGGTCAGCTTCGGGTATTTCTTGATCTCGATCCGCCAGCCTTGGTCGTCCGTGAAATGGACGTGCATGGTGTTCAGTTTGTGCATCGCCAGATAGTCGATGTACTGCTTGATCCGCTCTTTGTCGAAAAAATGCCGGGCGGGGTCGAAATGTAGCCCGCGCCATGCGAAACGCGGCCGGTCGCGCACGGTTACGCACGGTAGGCTCCAAGAGACCGTGCTGGATTTTTGCGCGCTGTGGATTTCCGGGGGCAAGAGCTGGCGGAGGGTCTGCACGCCGTAAAACAATCCCGCGGGGTGGGGCGCGCGGACAAGCACCCCATCCTTGGTTACGGACAGTTCGTAACCCTCATCGCCCAACGAAGGGTCGGCGTCACGGCTGGTGAGGAAAATCGCACCCTTCACCGGTGTTGCCTTCCGGGACTTCGACAGTTTCAACGTAAACCCCGTGGCGGGTCGGAGCGTCTCCCGCAGGTAGCCACCCACTTCGGCTGCGTCCTTGGAACCCCGTTCGGTGAGGATCTCGGTCTCGGCGGTGAGTGTGAACGCACCGGCACCCGGCACCATAGATTTAGGCTTGGGTACGATGGAGATGCCAGTGCGTGCGGCCGCCTGAACGGAGAGCCCCGCGTAAGCGAATGTCAGAAGAACAAGAAGACTCAGACTGCGAGTGAGTGACTTTGTGAGTGGCATGGTACCTCCGGTAACGTTGGGGATGTGTGCAGCGATCATATTCCCGCCCTCCCCCCGGGTCAACAAGCAAACCTGAGTGGGCCGGTGACGCGTACCCGAGAAGGTTCCAGCACAAGCACCGCGGCGGTAGGCTATAGTAACTTCCAAAAGTCGTGCCCGATTGAAGAACGCTCAGCGCCCGGCCACCGGGGGCACTTCGTGCGCCCTACCGGAAAAACTTTCGAGTAACGCTTTGGAGATACGGACCATTCACCCGATGGAGTGATTGCAGATGAATTCTAGAGAACGCTTACTGAAAACGCTTCGGCGGGAGCCGGTGGACCGAGTCCCGGTCTCGACCTACGAACTGATGCCTCTCGGAGGAGATACATGGTACCAGGAGCAGCCCAGCTACAAACCGCTGCTGGATTATATCGCCGAGAAATCGGACGTCCTCTATATGTGGGGGCCCGGCGCGAAGAACACCTGCGAGTGGGAAGAGAAGACCGAACGCTGGACGGAAGGCGAAAGCACGTTCATGCGCTACACGGTCAAGACGGCGAACGGCGATCTGACCCGCGTGACCCGACGCGATGAGAACGTCAACACCAACTGGGAAATCGAGCCGCTGTACAAGAGCATCGAGGACCTGGAAGCCTATTACGCGCTGCCGTGGGAATACGCCGGAGTGGATATGAGCAGTTTCCACGAAGCCGAGGCGAAGGTCGGCGACCGAGGCATCATCCTCTGCGATACGTTCGATCCGGTCTGCGAGATGGCGGGAGGGTTCGACTTCGAACCGTTCATGATCCACGCCTGGCAGGACCGCTCGCGGATGCGGAAGTGCATGGATGTCGTTCTCGAACGTCTGTTGATCGATCTGCGCGCCAAACTCGAAGGCGGCGCGGGACCAATCTGGCGGATCTACGGTCCCGAATATGTGACCCCGCCCTATTTCCCGCCAGATGCGTTCCGGGAGCTGGTGATCGCCTACGACAAGCCGATCATCGATCTAATCCACGAATACGGCGGACTGGCCCGGGTGCATTCGCATGGCCGAGTGACCGAATCGCTGGACCTGTTTGTGGAGATGGGCGCGGATGCGACCGATCCGCTCGAGCCGCCGCCGCAAGGCGATGTGGACTTAGCCGAAGTCAAGAAGAAATACGGGGACCGGCTGATCCTGTTCGGCAATATCGAGCTCTCGTTTCTGGAGTATTGGGAGCCGGATGAGATCGAACGGTTCGTGAAAGAGAGCATCGACGCGGCCGCCGAAGGCGGCGGGTTCGTGGTCATGCCCACCGCCGCGCCGATCAACGCCCCGCTGTGGGACCGGACGGCGGAGAACTACCGCCGCATGATCGATACCGTCCTGGAATACGGCCGGTACGATTGAAAAGGGAAGGAGTTATCTCGATGTCACAGCAAGCGCGCGCGGTCCTATTCCACGGACCTGGGAAACCGCTCGAAATCAGAGACGCCGAACTTCCCGTCCTGTCGCACGGCGAGACGCTGGTGCGCATTCGATGCACGACGCTCTGCGGCAGCGATATTCATACTTTCACAGGAAAGAGAAGTACGCCTCTGCCCACGGTACTCGGCCACGAGATCTTGGGCACGCTCGAAGCGGTCCCGGATGGGATCGAATTCCGTGACTTCAGGGGCGAACTCGTCCGGCCAGGCGACCGGGTGACCTGGTCGGTCGCCGCGAGTTGCGGCAGCTGCTTCTTCTGCGATCGCGGGTTACCCCAGAAGTGCGAGAGCCTGTTCAAGTACGGTCATTCCAAAGTCGATGCACAAAACACTTTTAACGGAGGCCTGGCGGACTACTGCCATCTGATGCCCGGGACCCCGGTCTTTCTCGTCCCCGAGCGGCTGCCCGACGAGGTGGCCTGTCCGGTGAACTGTGCGACGGCCACGGTCGCCGCCGCGGTGCACTGTGTCGATTCGCTGCAGGGAGCGTGTATCGCGATCAGCGGAGCGGGGATGCTCGGCCTGACCTGTGCGGCGATGGCCAAATCACTCGGCGCGAAGGCGGTCATTGTGACCGACATCAACCCGAATCGTCTCGATCTGGCCCGGCGATTCGGTGCGACCACGGTTCTCTTGGCGAGCAACCAGGAGAATGTGAAGGAGGCCATCCAAACAACCACATCCGGCCGGGGTGTGGATGTTCTGTTCGAAATGAGCGGCGCGAGAGCGGCGGTCGCCTCAAGTGTGGATCTCGTGCGTATCGGGGGAACGTGCGTGTGGGTGGGCTCCGTCTTCCCGGACGAGCCCATACCGCTTTTGGCGGAGACCGTGGCGCGGAAGATCCTCTCGATACACGGTGTACACAACTACCGGCCGGACGATCTAGGATTTGGGTTGGATTTCTTGGCCCGTCATCACAACGACTTCCCGTTCGAGAGTCTAGTCGCGACACGGTTCCCTCTGGAGAAGACGCAAGAAGCCTTGGAGTATGCCGCAGGCTCCGAGGAAGTCCGAGTACTGGTGTATACGTATACGGTTTCAAGGGACCGGCAACGCCCGCAACGTTCGACATAGACGTAAACCGGGGAGCGGACGCTGGTCCACTCCCCGGTTTGTTTTGTTGGGTCTCAAGAACGTTCGTCGTTCCGGCTATTTGTAGCGCGCCTGGAACTCCTTCTGGCGATTCGTCCGCGCGGCTTTTTCGCTGTCATCCATCTTGTTATTGAACCAACGGTGATTGGGCTCTTCGAGAAGTTCTTCGATTCGGGCTTGCAGTTTGTTGGCCGCAGCCACCTTCGTATCGTCGCCGGAATGCAGACCCTTCTCTACCAGTTCCTCGAGTTCGGGCAGGAAATCCGTGTAGAAGTTGCGGGCGATTTCGTAGGTCCCGTGCCAGTGCGTAATGTCGGGTCCCATCATGGAAGCACCGTGCCGCGCCCGGCGGCCTTCATGGTGCCAGAGTTCGAACCAGACGAAATCGATCTTGTTGGAGAACTTCGCCGGGCGAAGGAGCGGTTTGGCCAATGCCATCAGCTCCAGACCGGGGCTGGCAAACTTCTCGTGATAGAGCTCGATCAGCCCGTCGTATTGCACGTAGAAACTTTCCACGAAATTCGAGTTGTGGCAGTTCTGACAAACGTCGACCATGTTCTTGCGCCGGGTTTCCCAGTTGATCGCTGCGCCAGGCAATCCCATCTTCTTGTCGCTGACTTCGGGACGAACCGAAATCGGTGGACGGTTGTTCCACGAAATCCGCATCCCAACATCGTGAGTAACCTTCTGGTTGGGCGTTGCCGACATGTGGCAGGTCGAACAGGTCGGCGCGGCCGAATAATCCTCACCAACGACCCATTTGGCGTTGTCGAGGTTCATCTTGTCCATGTTGGCGCGGAAAGCCACACCGTGCTTGGATTCGTTGTAGATCTCGATCTGCGGGTGATCGGGTCCCATGTGACACTTGCCGCAGTTTTCGGGATTCCGAGCCTGGGCGGCCGAGAACAAATGGCGCGAGTGGCACGCGGTGCAAGAGCCCTCGCTGCCATCGGGATTGATCCGGCCGATGCCAGTGTTGGGCCATGTGGCGGTGTCCAGCCTTCCATCGGCCAACACGCGGACTTCCGATCCGTGACACTGCCAGCATCCATTGACCGCAGCGGCGGACGTGCCGTTGGGGAAGGCGGGGGTTACGAAACCGCGGTTGCCTTCGACCACCTCGGCCAAGATGTTATCCAACGAGCCCATGATGCGGCCCGCCTTGGCGTGGTGCGAATTTGTGAACTCCTCGACCTCTTGCTCGTGGCACTTCGCACAGTCGCGGGGGCTGACGATGGTGGCGATCAGTTTGCCCTTGTAGGTGGTTCCATCCTTCAGCATCACGTCATGTTGGAAGGCGTCTTTGTCGCCCTCTTCCGCCGCGTGACATTCATAACAAGCGATGTTGGCTCGGAAATGCTTGCTCGCGCCCCATTCCGCATAAATGGAAGGCGATTCGACTTTGTGGCATTCAATGCACTCGGCGGATTCGGACGTTATCTCCTTTGGAGAGAACGTGGCGTACGCGGGCGAGAGCGCGACACAGATGAGAACAAAGACGGGGATGGTCGTGAGGGTGGTTTTCATTGCCCATTTCATGACGGAATGCCTCCAAAGTTAGTCGTGAATTGCGTTCTAATTATCTGGTTATCGAGAGGAGTCAATCCCATTTCTAGTTGATTTTAGGCGGCTCCTTCTGTCTTCATTTC
>CAYTDF010000108.1:0-10952 GCA_964436365.1 uncultured bacterium
CAGATGGGATAGCTCAGAAGTGCCTCTTTCTGAGCGACCTGCCTGCCTCGTTTGTGTCACATCCTCATTTTCGCTCTTGCAAACAGTATCATATACGATACTATGGAAGTAAAGACAACGTCAATGACGAAAAAGCAAGACAAAATCCAAGAGTGGGCCTACCGAACACCGACGGACGTGCGCTTGTCAGAACTAGTTACGGAGATGCGTAAGGCCGGTTTGGATTTCGAGCCCAACAAGAGCGGTTCGCATTCGATCCTTCGCCATCCTGCCATCGAACGGTTTACGACTTCGGAGTACGCCGTCGGGTGCGGCCGCGTCGAAGGAACGGATAACTGTCTAACCGTGCCTCGCAAGGTCCAAAAAATCCGTGGCCGGTACGTGCGGCGAGTGGCGCGATTCATCTTATTCTTACGGGAACAGAACTCATGAAAAAAGCACTGAAGGAAAAACTCGAGCGCTATATGCAACAGAAGTACCGCGTCGAAATCGAGCCGATTCCTGAAGAGGATGGCGGCGGCTTTGAAGCGTGCATACCGCAACTCGGACGGTGGACTCTCTGCTGTGATGGGGACACAGAAAGCGAAGCGTTGGAGCGGCTAGAAGAGGTCAAGCGGAGTTACTTCACGATATGGCTGGAAGAAGGAAAGGAAATCCCACTTCCAGACACGAAGCGGTACAGCGGTCGGTTCGTGTTGCGCACATCGTCGGATTTACACCGGCAACTCTCAGAGCACGCACGAGAAAGCGGTGTAAGCCTAAACGCCTATGCCAACCAGGCGCTTGCCGCCGGTTTGCCGGTTCTGGCCGGGCTCCCAGGCGAAGAGAAGACTGCCAGGTAACAGCCCCGCCCTCCCCCTACTCCGGACTTTCGCCCGCCGCGTCCAAGCGCCGTTTGGCTTCCTCATAGACATCCGCGGGCAAGGGACCCTTCTCCACCGTCGCGATATTCTCCCGTAGATGCTCCGCACTCCTGGTACCGACAATGGTCGTATCGCAGTTGGGATGCGTAATCGTAAACCGCAAGAGGAACGCCGTACGGCTCTCGTCCGGCTCGCACAGTTCGTCGAGTTTCGCCTTCTCGAACAGCGTCCAGCGATCCGTATGCCCCAGCCCCGCGCCCGGCTCGCCGCGCGCCACACCGCCCCGGATAATCACACCCGCACCGCTCGCCGCCGCCTTGGCGATCAGATTCTCATGCGTACGTTCCAGCGCCGAGTAGGGAATCTGGAACACGTCGAATACACCCCAGTCGATATACGTGGCCAGATGCGGAGAGGTCGAAGAGCAGCCCAAGGACCGGACCACACCCGCGTTTTGCAGCTCTTTGAGCAGGTCCACCAAGCCCCCGCCCTCGCACTGTTCGACCGTGGGATTATGCAGTTGCAGAATATCGACGTACTCCGCCTGCATCTTCATCAGGCTATCGGCGATATTCCGGAACAGGTTCTCGCGCGTCCAGACATGCGGGGTATCGTCGTGGTCGCCGCAATAGACCATCTGGCAGCCGCATTTCGTCGCCACATAAAACTCATCCCGCCGCGACTTCAGGTAGCGGCCCATATATATTTCGCTCTTGCCGTAGTCGTTCGACGTGTCGATAAAGTTGATCCCCGCGTCCACGACCGCGTTCAGAATCGACTCCGCCTCCGAGTCCTCGACAGGCCGCCCGCCCCAGATCCGCTCGCCGCGAACTTCCATCGCTCCATACCCCAACTGGGTGACTTCCAGTCCGGTTCGTCCCAACATACGTTTCGGTAAAGACATCGTCTTCCTCCTCGAAAAAAATAGAGAGAGATTCTCTGGACTATTGTTCGATACGTCAACTCCCGCGTTCCCGAGTAAAATTGGGCCGCCAGGCTCTATTTTCGTTGCTTTCAAGAAGAAAACAAAGCGAGGGGCGCGGGAGAATCAAAGCTTACAACCACGCCCCGTTACCGCAAGCCCAGCAACCACTGAACCGCCGCCGTGTTGCTCTCTGTCTCAGACAATTGCTCACGCACAAGCTTACGTCGCGAGATCAATTGGCAGGTCTTTATGAAAATCTCAATATCTTCCGCTTCGCCGCGCGCGTTCTGGGGGCTGAAAAACAAAATCGGGTTGTTCAGTGCGGCGGACAGATGCGGCAGATCGTGGAATCGCAGCACATCGGGAATAAAGAGTTCGACCGGCCACGTGTAATCGTCGTCGCACGCAATCGAAAGGAAACTCCACGGCGCGCGCTCCACCACCACCGGCCCCACACGTTCGTCCAGCAACGCGCAATACAGCGCCCACACTCCGCCCTGCCCTTTGCCCCACATCTGGATCGGAGCCTTGTGCACATCGTCACGCTCCGCCACCGCATCGACCACACACAGCGCGTCGCGAATCCGCATCCCGATCAGCGGCTTGCTCACCACGAAACTGGAGTACGCCGCGAACCAATGCACGTCGCACCATCCGTGGTGATCCCATCGTGTCGGCGTCATCGCCGTCTCGCCGATCCCCCGCACATCCGGCACCGCGACCAGATAGCCCGCCTCCACCAGCGACCGCACCGGGCCTCCGGGCCGCATCGCCACCGAGCCGCCCTCGTCACCCAGATAGACTGCGGCCGGGAACGGTCCTTCACCCTCGGGCCGCGCGATCCAGAGTGGCACCCAAATATCCGGCTCGGGAAACAGTACTGATTTTTCGACCACGATCCCTTCCCCACGAATCGCACCCAGCGGTTGATGTCTCGCGGGCGGATTCGGCAGAGACAGTCCCAGCAGCCTCTCCGCGTCGCGCCGTAGAACATTCAAATTGACATTTCCCGCCCCGGGCAGGTCCCGCCCCAGCGCGCGGGCTATCTCCGCGTTGACAGAAAAAATCGTCGCGGTGATCTCCGGCCGGGCCGCAACCTCTTCGGCTGAAGCGGGTTCAATGACCTCCGGGTCGCGCGCCGTGGTTTCGCCGTCGCCGATCCAACGGCCCATCCACTCCAGCGCGGTCTGACGCATCGCGGCGTTATAGCTGTGCGGCGCGTCGAATGTCTCCCAGGCGATCTTGTCGCGCGCGCCGTAAAGTTCGTAGTAATGCGCGATCTGCTGGCACCCCCGGATAAACTCGGGAAGATAGAACAGTTCGTCGCGCTGGCCCTGCATCAACAACATCGGGCGCGGCGCGATCAGACCGCCGATATCCATCTCGTCGATCTTCTTGCCCAATGTATTCTGCTGGAGTTGCTCCGGGCACGTCGTATACAGATTCTCGATCAGCTGCGACAGCGGGATCACCCCGCAGACCGGGATCGCGCAACGGATCCGCTCGTCCAATGCCGTAGCGTGCAGCGTCGAGACCGCGCCGCCGGAAACTCCGGTGCAGGCGATCCGCTCGCCGTCCACTTCCTCGCGCGTGAGCAAATAATCGATCTCCCGCATCACATCCAGCGAAAAATACCGCTCCGCGTTCGCTCCGGTCAAATACGTTAGCGCCCCATACTTGAAATGGTCGTTGCCGTGCACGACACGCTCGCCCCGGTCGGGAGAATCGACCACCAGAGTCACATAGCCGTTGCTCGCGAAGCTCATCCCCAACGCCTGATAGTGCTCCTGCTCACGGCCGCTGTGACCGCACGGCGCGACCACCGCCGGAGCCGGGAAGGAGCGCCCCTTAGGAATAAACAGATTCGCGCTGACCGCAAAGCCGGGCAGTTGTTCGTAGACGATGTTCTCGACTGTGAACATCTCCCGCTCAAATCCGCCATGGACCCGCGCGTTCAGTTCGCTCTTCTCCGGCAGACCGCCGAGAATCGAAAGCAGCCCCTCACGGACTTCGCCCTTACGCCGCGTCTCCCAATCCTCTCGCGTCCGAATACCGTTCCGCATCGTCGTGGCTTCACGATCCGCTTCACGCGCCAAGCGAATCAGGTGATCGGTCACCATCGTGCCTCGCTCGTTATACCCGGTCGTAAACTTGAGAATCTGCCATTCTTCCATCGGCGGAAGGTCGGAGACCGCGGCCTCGCCAACCGCCGATTTCGCGACCCACACCGACAACATCACCGTCATCAACAAGCCAAGAAGTCTCATGCACATACCTCGTCTGAAGTGGTCTGATTGTATCGTACCTTCCGGCACATACACAACTCCTAAACAACCCCCAGGGAAGCCGACTCTGAAGGCGATTGATCCCTGGGATAAGCCCGTGTACCATGCACAAAGTTCGAAAGCGACCTCCAAGGCCGGGACCTCTCCCGGATCGCAATATCAAATAATGATGAGGGAGACCGCGATGCGTTCCGAAACAGAGAATCCGACCGCCCTGCCGATAGACCGGCGGACGTTTACCGGCCACATCACTGCAGTCCTCGCGTCGTTGACCGCACCCGGAATGCTTCGCTCCGCGCGGGCCGCAAGTACTCGGCCGAACATCCTCCTGATCGAATCCGACGAACACGATCCTGCCGTCTTGGGTTGCTACGGCGACGCGACCGTGCGCACCCCAAATCTCGACCGCCTGGCCGAGGACGGTGTGGTTTTCGAAAATTGCTACTGCAACTCGCCGCTCTGTGTGCCGTCGCGCCTGAGCCTACTCGCGGGAAAGTATTGCAGCCGGGTCGGTGCCTGGAGCAACAACACCTGGCTGCCTTCCAGCGAGACCCCTTCCCTGCCGCGCACTCTGGCCACCACCGGATACGATTGTTACCTCGCAGGCAAGATGCACCTGGACAAGACCCGCCGCTACGGGCTGCGGGAGTTCTTCCCGGCGTTCACCAATCAATACGATAAGTTGGGAACCGGAAGCCGCCGCAAGGCAACCGAAGCGGAGATCAACGTCCAGAGTTGGAACAGCCGCGCGAAGAAGTTTCGGATCGGTAACAAATCCCAGACCATGACCCACGACCGGCAGGTGACCGATGCGTGCCTGGAGTTTCTACGTGACCGCAAAACGGGAGACCGGCCGTTCTTCTTGCTGGCGGGTTATCTCGCACCGCATTTTCCACTTATCGTTCCTCAGGAATTTTACGACCGCTACCGGGGCCGCATCCCGATGCCGAACCTTCCCGAGAGTCATCTACGGGAGCTAACGCTCAACTATCAGCACCTCCGGCGCGGCTTTGGAACCACGGAAGCGACAGACGAACAGACCAAGATGGGCCGCGAGTGTTACTGGGCGCTCACGGACTGGTTCGACGTCGAGATCGGCAAACTCCTGAACGGCTTAACCTCCTCCGATGTGGCGGACAATACAATTGTGATTTACAGCTCCGACCACGGCGAGAACAAGGGCGATCATGGCCTGTGGTGGAAAAACTGCATGTATGAGGCATCGGCGCGGGTGCCGTTGATCGTGCGCTGGCCGGAGCGCTGGGCGGGCGGACAACGACGGACCCAGGTTTGCTCACTGGTGGACGTCGTGCAGACAATCGTCGAAGCGAGTGGCGCGGAACCGCCGGAAGACTGGAATGGACGGTCCCTGATCGCGACGCTCGACGACGAGCGAAACAGCGGCCCCGATTTCGCGGTGAGCGAATATTATGGCCACAACATCGCGTCCGGTTTCACGATGTACCGCGCCGGGCCGTATAAATACGTCTACCACAACCGCATGGACGATACCCACGGACCGTTGCGCGAGCTCTACGATCTCAGCACCGACCCCGGCGAGTTCACCAACCTTGCCGGGCGGCCTGAGTTTCAAGAACCGATCGACTCCATGCACCGGGCCATGGTTCGTGACGTCGGGCGGGACCCGGACGAAACGGAGCGAATCTGCCGCGCGGACTACGCGCGCGGGTACGCACGGTGAGACCGGAAAGCGACAGGTCGTTGATCCCCACAGAGAGCCGGAGTAGAATGCCGTGTATCTCGATTGCTGACACAAAGGAAAGAGCGAACATGAACGATTCACTTCGAGACAAACAGGTTTTCGTTTTTCTTTTTTCGACCGTTCTTCTATGCGCGGTTGCACTTCTACCGGTCCCCCTCGCATGGGCCCAGTCAGGGGCCGAAGCGTCTGTGCAGAACTTCGGCGCGGTTGGCGACGGGAAGACTCTAAATACCGCGGCGATCCAGAAAGCCGTAGAGACCGTCGCTGGGAATGGCGGCGGCACAGTCCTCTTTCCGGCGGGAACTTATCTTTCGGGGACGATCTATCTACGCAGTCACGTCACGCTTCACCTACAAGCCGGGGCGGTTCTGCTGGGCAGCACACGTATCGAGGACTTCCCCGTCAACTTCTGCAAGTATCCCTCCTACACCGATCGCTACTGCGTCCGCGCCCTCATCTGGGCGGAGGGGGTAGAGAACGTCGCCATTACCGGCCGCGGTGTGATCGATGGGCAAGGTGCGGCGTTCCTGGGAGCGAAAGCCTCCGAAGAAGAACTCAAAGAGATCGAAAACGCCAAGCCGAGTCCCAACCGTCATACACCTCACCCCAACTATGCCAAGCGCCCGTATATCATCCGAATGACGAGTTGCCGTGACATCTTGATCGAAGGCGTCACCATGCAGAATTCGCCCATGTGGATGCAGCATTATCTAGATTGCAGCGACATGACCGTGCGCGGCATTCGCGTAATCAACCAGGTCAACCGCAACAACGACATGATCGATATCGATTCGAGCCGCAATGTGGTGATCCAGGGCTGTTATGGCGACACGGATGACGACGCGCTGACCCTAAAGAGCACAGGCCCCGACCCCACGGAGAACATCGTCATTTCCGACTGTATCCTGCGTTCCCACGTCAATGCCATCAAGATGGGGACGGAGTCGACCGGTGGATTCAGAAACATCACCATCACCAACTGCGTAATCTTACGTTCCGAGTTCGAGAATCACATGGCGGGGAGTCCTGAGGGATTCGCGGGCATCGCGCTTGAAGCCGTCGATGGCGGCACGCTCGAGCGCATCACGATTTCCAACATCGCCATGAACGGGATCGCGACACCGCTCTTCATGCGCTTGGGAAACAGGGCGCGGCTCCACACTTCAGACGCGCCCAAACCCGCCGTCGGTGCGTTTCGCGATATCAATGTCGACAACATCGTGGCCACCGGTGTCGAGAATATCAGTTGTTCGATCAGTGGAATTCCGGGGCATCCGATCCAAGGCGTCCGCGTATCGAATATGACCTTGCGCTGCACGGGTGGAATCGACAAGGACCTTACCGATCTCGAGGTCCCGGAGGTTGTGACCAAGTATCCCGAGTCGCGGATGTTCGGTCCGCTTCCTTCCTACGGGTTCTACTGCCGCCATGTGGAGAACTTGACCTTCCGCAACGTGCAGGTCGGCTTCGACCGGCCGGACCGGCGGTACGCGCTTGTCTGTGACGACGTAAAGGGTCTCACGCTCGATTCGTTCCAGCCGATGGTCGCCAAGAACGCTCCGGCGGCCATACTCTTGAACGATGTCCGGCAGACTGTCATCCGCGACTGCAACCCACCCACGATGGAGACCTTCGTCAGGCTCAGAGGCGACACGGAAGAGATCCAGATGGTTGGAAATCTCTTCAAGAATGTCGAAAACCCCACAAAACGCTTCTAAGAGGGATCCTCAAAAAAACGACCCGGGCGATCCACCTCAAGACTCCAGCGGTGGATCGGGGGCTTGGAGTTCGGGCTCGGCTTGCGGCTTCTGCTTACAGAGAAGTGTGACCATCACGGTCAGCCCGATGATGCAGACGGTAAAAATGAGTTGATTGACGTAACGGCCGGTCCATTGCTCCAGCGTGCCCCAGTTCCGAGGCCAATGGAAGAAGGCGGTATTGAGGTAGAAGATAGTCCAAGCGCCGAGCAGCAGGCCCCGGCGCGAAAAATCGTACGCACTCTTTCCGGCCTGGCCTTGGCGCGCGAAGAGCACCGCCGCCGCCGTCGCGATCGCCAACGGCACGATCAGGTAGGCGATCCAGCCCAACACCGGATCCGTCGCCAGTTCGGGGTGTTCCGCCGCGTCCTGGAACACCAGCCGTTTCACGGTCTTACCCGCGATGGGAATCAGAAGGATCGGGAAGGCCATGAAGTAGGGCCACCAGCGCCCACCCATGATCGCTGCAAACGGCAGAATGCCCAGAATCAGACCGAAGCCATAGAGTCCACCAAAAGCCCGCACAAACGGGTACCTGATTCTCAGGAACTCCGCGTTGACCAGAAGCGCGATATGCAAGGCCAACAAGACCCATTCCCAGGGGACAGGCATTGTGCCTTTACCGGCGTCGGCATAGGTCTTGATACGATGGCGGTTGAGCCAAACCCCCAGCCCGAGGATGCCGCCCATGATCGCCCCGTACGTGGTCTCCATCATATTCCACCAGTTGATGGGAAGGACGAAAGTGCTCTGGACGACCTCTCCGTTCTGCAGGGTCTCGGTGGGAAACGTCAGAAGCGGCGTCACCACCTCTCTATTCCACTGGACCCAGGCCTGAACGCTCTGCCCCAACGGAAAGCCGAGCGCTCCACCGAGGATGCCCCAGCCAGCCATACGGCGGGCCATACGATCCTTATAGACCCAGCTCACGTACCCAATGGCCCCCAGCAGTGCCAGCCACAACCCACCCCAACTCTCGCCACGGGGCCGCAGATCGGCTTTATCCGGAAACCAAAACCAAGTGGCGGAGAAATAGATGGGGGGGAGAATCTGACGTTCGGGGTAATAAGGGCTATTCAAAATACGTGTACCGATATAATAGAGTCCGATCAGCGCAAACATCATCACCAGCATATCCCGCGCCCGATAGCGGATACCGCCCAGGCCCATGCCCAGAAAAACACCCGCAAAGCCGATCCAGACACCGCCTTTGACCGCGCAGCCCAAGAGGCCCCAACGGAGCGCCGACCAGTTCCCGATCACTCCCGCGTCGTGGGTCAGACCCAAAGTCTGGCCGTAGGTCATGGTGCCGCCGAACCCCATGGCCACCGTGCACAGGGCCACCACGCGCGCCGTCCAAAGCGATGGAGCGTTGCGGCAGAAAAGGCAGACCAGCACCAGGCTGACCAAGAGCCCCGCCATCATCGCTCCCGTCTCGTGGCCATACTGTCCACGCACACCCCAAGCCATACCTCCCGCCATCG
The DNA here is from genome assembly GCA_964436365.1 of uncultured bacterium. Taxonomy (GTDB): domain Bacteria; phylum Hinthialibacterota; class Hinthialibacteria; order Hinthialibacterales; genus CAYTDF01. Next base: position 9,038 of record CAYTDF010000108.1, read on the forward strand.
CGGCGAACAGCACCGGCTGCCACCAGGGAAGATCGGTTTTGATTTCGTCGTTCATCGGTTCAGACCTTTCCCCCACGGTCTCGCCCGTCACTCGGCGACACCCGCAAGGCTATGAGTGGAGTAATGGAAACGGGGCGATTCGCTCCGGTTAGCCGTCCCAGGCGTTTCGGTAGTTGTCCTGAGGGATGTTCCCCGGCCCCACACGTTCGATGCTCCCCCGGCTCATCAAACCGTTGGAGGATTTGTAGCGCGGATACGAGGACGCGCCCCCGGGGCCGTCGAACCAGCCCTTATCCGGCCCCAAGGCGGTCAGCACCCAGCGGATATTCTGCCGGATCATGCCGGGGTGCGAGTCGAAGGTCGGCGGGCCGTGGAATATATAGTACTTCTTAATAGGAGAACCGTACGAGCTGAGCACCGCCCCATACCCGGCGTCGGATTGGAGAATCGGTCCGAACGGGTCTTCGGGGATACTGCTGATAAACGCGATCGGTGTCGTCAACCGCGGCAGTCGCCAGCTGCCGATATAAACGTTGTTGTCCAACTTATAGGACTCGATGGCGGTCTCCAGCGATTTCATATCCGCCTCGCACCGTGCGAGTTTGGCCCGCGTCTGCGCGTTCAAGAAATTCGGTACCGCAATCGCCGCCAAAATCCCGATGATGGCGACAACGATAAGGAGTTCGATCAACGTGAAACCGCCCCGCCGGGCATGACGCCGTACATACATCCTCAAAAACCTCCAGAGTTGTTCGTTCCGTAGAATAGCAGAAATCTTCCCCCGCCGTCATTCTTTCTCGCACGGCGTTTCCTTGGGTTCTTCCGGGTTCCCCGGGAAAGACGCATGGAGGGATTCCCTTCTGTGCCCCCCGAGGTGCTTCTTCTCTTGCTTTCAAGAGGAAAACGCAGTCTTCTTCAAAACTCGTCCTCTGGACGAATGACAATAGCCCAGGCCAAATAAGAACAACTCAGCAGTCCTGGGCGGCCAGTCGCAGAACTCGCTTCCTCTCTCCTTCACATCCTCTGCGGTCCAAGTGCGTAAAGAGCTTCCCCAGAAATCCTGAATGTGTTTCTTCTCGTGCAAATCACCGCACGTACTCGTATTCCTCCACAGAAGAGACCGGCTCTTCCACTTTTCGATACGCGCCGCCTTCCTCCGCAATGACCAAGTCGCTTGTCGGGACTGAAGCGCTCGTTTTTCCGAACCGCTTCTGCCGTACTTCCGAAAGCATTTCGAAGAGCTGTTTCGCGCCGGTCTTCTCCGATATCTTATGCCACGTCTCTCCCCGGTTCGTACTCTTGAAAATACCCTGGTCGGTCGCCATCACCAGATGATCCGAGTGGTTGTCGAACACCATTGCATCGCGAATCGTTACCCCCGCGGCGGCATAGTCCGGCACGGCAAGAGAAGGCGGCGCGGCCAACGAGTACTGGCCGTTCTCATCCTTCTGCACTTCAACCCAACCCGCCTCCGTTCCAGCGCTAACGAAAACCGATAGTGGATCGCTGAGAGAGCCGTCCAGATGCTCGACTGGATCCGAGAGTCTCTGAAGTTCCCCGTCGTTCACCAGTAAATACAGACCCGTTTCCGCCGCCATCCACAGCAGCGTGTCTCCGTCATAATGGGCGATGTGAAACTCATCGATATCTCCTGGTTCAGTGGAAAAGAGAAACCAGGTCAGGTCGGCATCTTCGGAACCGGGGAAACGATACACGTCGTCTAAGAGATACAGACCGGCCACCGTCTCTCCGGGAATATCGGCGCCGCCGACATAAACGCGACCCGGCTGAGCGGGGTCGGCGATCATTGTAGAACGATGGGGTGAGCCTAAGTTATGCCCCTGCCACGTTTCCCCGCCATCGAGGCTGATGGCGGCGTGGCTAAGACTCGAAGCCAAAATAATATCGCCCGCCT
>CAYTDF010000109.1:0-10947 GCA_964436365.1 uncultured bacterium
TCTTGATGCTCACCTCGGTTTCGAAAGAGACCGGGTTCGAGTTCGACCCGAAAGACGACGGAGACTGGCTCCCCGTGCAGGAGTTCGTCGAGAAGCCGATCGACCCGAACTGTCTGATTGCCACTGTCAACAGGCTTCTAGAACTGAACTGACCGGAACAGTTATCGTTCCCGGCATGTGGGTGTGTTCCTTTTGAAGACTCACTCCCCGGCGTCGCCGACGCCACTGGCCGCGTTGCTCTCGCAAGCCCCCTTGCGAGACGAGATCATGACCAGGGTCGTGTGGCTGATTCACCTGCGCTACCTCGCCGTGGCCGGTGTGGCCGTGGTCTTGTATGCCTCCACCCTGTTTCCCGTCGAAGTCCCCACCGCGCCCCAAAATCTCCTCTTGGGCGCTCTGCTCATCACCAACATCGTCTATCACTTCATCGCACGTAGGGTCCGACACACTCCCGGCGCGGTCACCGCCTGGGTTCAGCTCGCCCACGCGCAGATATCCATCGACTTCATCATTCTGACCCTCCAGCTCCATTACGCGGGGGGCATCGAGAATCCCTTCTCCATCTACTATGTCTTCCACACCGCGTTTGCTGGATTCTTGTTGACGCCGCGCTCGGCCGCGCTGGAGGCGGCTTGGGGCGCGCTTCTGTACACCGGAATGATCCTTGGCGAAGGCACGGGGCTCCTCGATCATTACGGGCTCAATGGATGGGTAAGCGGGGATCTGCACCAAAATCCTTGGGCTGTGGGAACCGCCATCGTCCCCATCACCACGGCCATGTTTTTCATGACCTACCTCACCTCGTCGATCAGCCGCACCATCGGCGAGAAGGAGGATCGGCGAACGGATCTACAGAGGGACCTCAAAGACCGCGGCGATGAACTCGCCAGAGCTTACGAGCTTCTCGAGCGCGGGATGAAGGAGCGGGAAACCTTCCTTTTGACCGTCGAGCACGAACTCAAGTCTCCTCTCGCCGCGATCCGTTCCAACCTCGAGGCGATTCTGGCGGCTGGGGGCGAGCTCTCGCCGCTGGTACGCGACATGATCTCCCGCTCCAGCGAGCGCACCCAGGTCTTGCTCCAACTCGTGCGCGATCTGTTGGCTCTGTCCCGGGTCGAACGTGAAGTCGACGCCAAGGTCGTCCGAGATATAAATCTCTCCGAGCTGATCCGTGACGAGGTCAAGTTGATCCGGCCTTTGGCCGAGGAGAAGGGCCTTGAGGTCGAGGAGGATATCGTCGACGGTGTCCACATCCGCGGCTCGGTCACCGCCGCGCGGTATTGCGTCGCCAACCTGCTTTCCAACGCCGTCCGGTACACAAAGAAGGGCTCGGTACGGGTCACCTTACAGTGTCCCGGGTACGCCATCGAATTCCGTGTCCAGGACACGGGGATCGGCATCGCCAGCGCCGATCAGGACCGGATTTTCGAGGAGTTCTACCGCACCCAAGCCGCGCGGCGTAACGTCGCGGAGGGAACCGGCGTGGGCATGACCGTCGTTATCCATTCGCTCGAAGCCATACGAGGCACGATCGAGATCGAGAGCGAGGTTGGCGTCGGTTCCACCTTCCGCGTCCTCTTCCCCACCGCCTAGACGGGGAGCGCCGCTCGAAACAGACCCCCTTCTGAGACCGAACAGAGCGCCTATCCTGAACGATCCCCCTTTCCTTGAGGAGAGAAACGTGAACGCATCGCCGCCACACCGCCTGGTTTCGCCTATCCATCTACTGCCGCTTCTCGTAGTGGTTCTGTCTGCAATGACCGCCATCGGCTCGGAGACTTCCATTCAAGACGATCCCGCCCTGTCACCACCCAAAGTGAACACATCCCCCATCCCCGAATACGGAAACGACACGCGAATCTTCCAGGGCATTCCGGGGCTCGAACGAACGAGCAACGGCCGTCTGTGGGCGACCTGGTATGGCGGAGGCCCCGGCGAGGGTCCTGAGAACTACGTCATGGCGGTCACCAGCCCCGACGATGGCAAAACCTGGACCGAACTTCAGGTCGTCGTCGACCCGGAAGGCGAGGTGCGCGCCTACGATCCCGCGCTTTGGATCGACCCGACTGGAAAAATGTGGCTCTTCTGGGCGCAGTCCTACGGGTGGTGGGATGGGCGCTCCGGCGTCTGGTGTATCACCACCGAGAACCCGGATTCAGGGAGTCCATCGTGGTCGAAACCAAGACGGCTCTGCCATGGGATCATGATGAACAAGCCCACCGTGCTCTCGACCGGCGAATGGCTCTTGCCCGCGGCGGTTTGGGCATTCCCACCGAGAAAAACCGACGCGGCTCACCAACACCCATTGGAAAAGGAGAGCGGTTCCAATGTGATCGTCTCCAGGGATCGAGGCGAAACCTGGACGTTCCTGGGGCAATCGCGCGTCCCCGAGCGTTCGTGCGACGAACACATGATCGTGGAGAAGAAGAACGGCGATCTTTGGAAACTCGTTCGGACCGAGTACGGCGTGGGTGAGAGTCTCTCCACGGACCGGGGCAAAACCTGGAGCGAGGGGGAGCCCTCCACACGCGTCACACACATTCCGCACGCGCGTTTCTTCATCCGCCGCTTACGTTCCGGCAGTCTGCTCTTGGTCAAACACGATCCTCCCGACACAAAGACACGCTCTCACCTCAAAGCGTTTCTCTCCGATGATGACGGCAAAACCTGGTCGAGCGGTTTATCGATCGACGAACGCCGTGGCGTTTCCTACCCCGACGGAGTCCAGTCGGAGGAGGGAACGGTCTATCTGATCTATGATTTCGAGCGGACCGGGACCAAGCACATCCTGATGGCGACCTTCACCGAGAAAGACATCAGAGCCGGAAAACCGGTTTCAGAACACTGGCGGACTCGCGTACTTATCAATCAGGCGACGGGGAAAAAGTGATTCACCAGAGGCGCGGATGCTGTTGCAGGTACGATTTCTCTTGGTCCTGCCTCATCCCGATCAGAGAGTGCAGGTGCCCGACGGTGATCGCATACAAGGCCAACAGCTCGCATTGCCGCTGGGTGATAGGCTGTTTCCGAATGGCGTTATCGGCGGAGATATGCCCGATAACTCGGTCGGCATCCCAAATGCCGGCATAGACGATATCCCCGTGCCCCACAACTTCGTTCCGGTGATTGAAAAGAAGCGCATTACGATGTAACCCGTAACGCGATTTGTCCCGCAGGAATTCTGCGGTAAGTGACAAGTCCGAGTACCGGAACCGATAGCCGCGTTCGTCGCGTGTTTCACCGAACTCATCCGTACCGAACGTCCCCAGACAGGTTCCCATATCCACCGGATCCAGAATCCAAAGCCCCAGTCGGTCGAGATCGAGGATTTCGCGGCCCAGTTCCACCGCTTTGCGGCATAGGCCGTCCAACGTCGGCTCGGTGGAGAGCGCATTGCCCGCTTCGTGAAGAAGTTTCAGTTCTTCGCTGTTCGTCTTCTCGTCCTGTTCCCGCTCCCGCAGGTCCAGCTCGGCCAGCTTGCGCGCCGTGATATCTTGGAGGATACCGAACGTCCCAATGATCGACTTGCCGTCCGTGTCCTTCACTTGGACGGCGGAATCGGTCAGCCAACGCTCTTCGCCCGACCGGGTCTCGATCCGGTATTCGGCGTGCCAACGCACCCCGGGCTGGGTTTGGATGCACCGTGCGGCTTCCTCATCGCTCATGCCGCTCAGGGCACCCTGAGGATGCACTTCCTTGGTGAGGCTCCGCATCAACAGACGGGTGGTCTCCTCCGCCGAGTACCCGGTAAGATTCTCGATCTCGCCACCGAGCATGTTGTATTCTTGCGTACGGAAATCCAGAAAGTACGGTACAGCGGCGGCCGCGCGAATGACGTTTCGGTAGAGATCTTCACTCTCCAGCAAGGCCTGGTGGAGCTTCCTGGATTGTCGGGAGGCCCGATGGATCACCTCGCCCGTGATCGCGCAGACCGAAACCCCCGCCGCCACGGGGAACAGGTCGATGGGCACAAGCCAATCGATCGGCCAACCCGCAAGCGCACAAGCCACGGCGATGAAAAACGCCTGCAGGTACGTCGAGCGTCGAAAGTGAAACGCCGCGTAATAGACCGGCACGGTAAGCAGAACCAACAAGTCGCCGACATACGGATTGCCTGTTTGGTTTAGCAGAAGGGCCAACGCCAGACAACAGACGATCGAGACGAGAAGGTCGCCGATCAAGAAGATCGCATCGCGGTTCAGTCGATTCCGTAGCCAATCCATCCAGTTTGAGTCCAGAGCCTCTACCGAGAGAATGTGTCTGAAGTCGCCATAGGGCGAGCCAACACTCAACGATTAGAACGATACTCAACGATATGTAGCGCGTCAATCAATCTCCGGTGTCGAGGAGCCAATCGGACTCCCCATCCGCGCTCGAGAACCCGTCGGCGTGTATCGTGAGACCCCAGCGCTACGCGGCCCCCGGAGTTTTTCGGCCATCCCCAGAAAGAGCTGGGAAATATTTTCTAAATTCTTACAACCGGGCCGCTCCGCCAACGACATCGCGGTCTTCGGAAAGATGCCCCAGAAACTCCAGGGTCCGGCGCAGACCGATCTTGATGGGCGTGCGGGAATATCCCAACTCGGCGATTGCCTTCTGGGATGTGAAACGCCAATCGCGGTCGTCGAGCGCCAACTGAACCCGCCTCATTCTCGAGCCCCCACTCGACCGTCCCATAAACGCCAACAACGTGCGTATGAATCGTGGGACAAAACGGGGCCGGACCTCCTGTCCGAGCAATTCCCCCACCAGGTCGGCCAGTCCGTGGCCGTCAATCTCTTCACCACCGAGGATATACGCTTCGCCCGGCTGGCCGTTCTCCATAGCCAGCGGACAGCCTCGTATCACGTCGTCGATATAGGCCGTTGTCCAGCGCCGATCGCTCGGCCAGAGTGCCCACGGCCGGCGCTGACGAGCGAGTGCGTCGATTCGCGCCGTGAGACCGTTGGGAGCGTGATTCTCTCCTGGGCCGTAGAGCTGCCCGGAATAGATCCGTATGACATCCAATCCTTCGAAGCTGCGCGCGATCGCATCCGCCTCGCGGATCGAACGAAACCAGGGACCGAATGTATCCTCGTCCGCGCCTGCATCCAGACCGGACTTCGGCGGCGATTCGTCGCGAATGCCCTGGTCGGTCGGGCCAAGGGCGAAAGTCGACAAGACGTGCGCGACACGTTCTACACCGGTCACGCGCGCGGCCTGTAGCACGTGGCGCGTTCCAGACACATTCACCGCCGTGAGGACAGGGTCGCTCTCGACGCAGTTGGGATCGTGAATCCCCGCCAGGTGATACACGAACCGGACGCCATCCATCGCAGCCACAGCGTCCTCAGGCACAGAGACATCGCCGACCGCCACTTGCATGGTCGGCATCGAGCGAGGAACGCTCGTCCCGGGACGCAACAGAACTCGAACCGTCTCGCCGCGGGCGACCAGCGCCGCGACCAGCCGACCGCCCAGATAGCCGGTACCTCCCGTAACCAATGTGACCATTGCATTCCATCCACGCCGGCAAGACGTGTGACCGTGCCCAGCCGAAGTATCGGTTGACTGACCTAGATTCGACAAACCTCCATTGCATACTATTCGATGGAGGTCATCCATGCTACAGCATGTCCCCACACGGCCAGAGACACCCCAAGCGGCGCTAGAGACGCTCCTGGATGGCAACCGGCGCTTTATGGACGACCGCTGCCTGCACGGCTCCGGCGCGGCTTTGAGTCAAGAAGAACGTGAAAAACTGGCTGGAGGCCAGCACCCATACGCGGTGATCGTATGCTGCTCGGACAGCCGGACAGCGCCCGAAATCGTCTTCGATGAAGGGCTCGGGCGAATCTTCGTCATCCGCGTAGCGGGCAATGTGCTGGATGGCCTCGGCATCGCTTCGATCCAGTATGCGGTCGAACATACCGGCGCGCATCTGGTGATGATCTTGGGGCATATCGCCTGTGGAGCGGTGACAGCGGTCGCCAGCGCGGGCGGGGAAACCCTGCCGGGCGAATTCGCGCTCTTTCAGACCCTGATGCCGGGACTCCTGGCCAGTCTTCCCCGGGATACGGGCGAGGTGATGGAAAGTTGGGTCGAGCGTCTGGCTGGCGAGAACGCCGTCCTCCAGTGCAAGAGGCTGCTCGAACGCTGCGATCCGGTACGAGAAAGGGTCCTGGCGAGCGCGTGCGGCCTGGTCGCGGCCCGGTACGACCTCGGCACCGGCCAAGTCGATCTGTTAGGTGATAAACTCATCCTTGGCCGAGATATCTAGAACGGCTCCCAGGAGCGCGCCCCAAAAAGCGCTCCGTCTTCCACCTGGGAGCTCCGCCCCGGAGCGAATGCCCGGCGTCCGGACGGTGGACTCCCATTGATCGAAACGCCGAATTGTTGGAGATTACCTCTCCCCAATCGTCGAAAGACGCACGCGGAGGGTCCGAACACGTGACCGACCAGGTCCCTGTTCTCTTCCGGGTGGGGTACCGGTCCCAGATGGGGGGGTGACCGAGTGGCTAAAGGTAGCAGACTGTAAATCTGCCGCGCTCCGCGCTACGAAGGTTCGAATCCTTCCCCCCCCACTTCTCCCCTCTTTCTCTTCTATCCCTATAAACCGTCGGTAAGCTGTCAGAATATCCGTGCATCCCCGTGTGTGCCGAGCGTTGGAGTCATGGCCACCGGGGGACGATTCCTGGGTGAGCGCCGGGTCCTCGGAAAAGGCTGTCTTGCGGCGCGTGAGACGCCACCTTGTGCTCGGACATGACGAGAAGGAACTTTTTGAATGGGCACGACCAACAGAACGCATGAGAGACCGGCGGGTCTCAATCTGCTTCGGTTTTCGGCAGTGCGTAAGTTGATCGAGTGGCGCGGGTTCCCGCGCGTCTTTCAGTTCGCCACGCTGGCTGTCTTCCTTGTACTCGTATGGATTGGGTTTCAGCTGTACCCGCCACCGGAAACGAACGGGAAACTGTTTGCCAAGTGCAATGTGGTCACCCTACTCATCTGGGGGGTGTGGTGGCCGTCGATGATCTATCTGGCCGTTCTATTCGGCCGGTCGTGGTGCATGGTCTGCCCTCTGGAACTGGTGGCCAGCGTAACCGAGCGCATGGGCCAGAAGTTGGGGTGGCCGCAACGGAACCTCAGTCGTTGGCTGGCTTCCGGCGCACTCATCGTCTTCCTGTACTTTGTCATTCAGATGCTGGTGGCTGGAATACACCTCCATCGTGTCCCCGCTTACACCGCGATCTTCCTCCTGACGCTACTGGGCACGGCGGCGGCCGTGGGATTCCTATTCAAGAACCGAGCCTTCTGTCGGGGGTTCTGTCCGGTCGGGGTCCTTTTGGGAACCTATGGGCGAGGGTCCATGCTGGCGGTACGGGCTCGGAGCGATGAATCGAGCGAGGTCTGCACGGGCAAGCAGTCCTGTCCCAGCCTATTGAATCCCCCAAAGTTGAACAGTTCGCGAGACTGCCTGATCTGTGGACAATGTGTCAAATCATGCGAGCCAGACACGATGCAGCTTCTTTTGCGGCCTCCCTTTCATCATGCCGACCGGCGCGAACCGCTCGCTTCCTGGCCGATAACCTTGTTTGTCATGATGGTTTCGGGGTTTGTGGCCTACGAGCTCTGCTCGGAATGGAGCGCGGCGAAGGCGGTCTTTCTCTGGGTCCCGGAGTTCGGGGCGTCGGCTTTGGCGGTGCCAAGTGCCTTGGGTTGGATCAAGGGCGTATGGATGCTTCTGATCTTTCCGATGCTCTTATGGTGCCTGATGGGAGGAGCCGTTCGATTGGCTGGCGGAGCCGCAACCATGGGTGAATCGTGGAGACGTCTCGCGCTTCCGTGCGCGGTCGTCATCTCGGCCGGACACATGGCCAAAGCTGCGGCGAAACTCAGTACCTGGGGAGGATTCCTGCCCTCCGCAGTGCGCGATCCACAGGGTATCGAGACGATAATTGGCCTCTCTGAGAAGATCTCCGTCGCTCCATCGGCGATTGTGCCTATGGTTTGGGTATGCTGGCTGGGGCTGGCTTTGCTCGCCTCTGCCTGCTATTTCGCCTGGCGCGAGGCAAGGCTCGCGGACCCTGACGGATACAGACGGCGTGTAGCCCCCATTGTCGGCCTGGCGTTGATCTCGGCCTGCGTTGTCATCGGGTGGAGCCTCTAAGGCATACCCGCCTGCGCCGATCGCGCACCGCTACATTTCTTAGAAATTACTTTCGAGAGATACACTAAGTTAATTGAAGACTTGCGCGTCTCCACCCGTAATCAGTAGTGCCGCGGGAATAAACTGGGTCTTGGAGCGTCTCGAAGGAGTTTCTTCCGGTAGGGCGCACGAAGTGCCCCCGGTGGCCGGGCATTTGGAGTTTTCCAATCGGACACAACGATTGGGAGATAAACTGGAGACCCCCGGCGGCAATCAGGAAAGGCGGACACGGTGAGCCTGGAGCGTTTCTCAAAGGTCTTTTCCGTTCGTACACACGCAGTCCCCACACTGCCGGGGGCCGGACGTGTTGTGAACCGGGAAGAGCTCTTGGGAGAAGCGGCGAGCCCGATTGCGTTCGCCGCCGGAGCGGCCGGGGCGGCGATACGCGAGCGTCGATCCACAAACGGTGGGCGCGCGCGAACCGGGAATCTTCCCGCCATGTCGTCTCCCGTGGAGAGCCGGGAAGAGGGCAGGCGGCATGAAGGCCCGCCCGATCCGGTCTTGCTCAAACGATGGCGCGATGGCGATCAAGGCGGCTTTCACGCTCTGATGACTCGCTACGAACGACCGGTCTTTCGGGTGATCTGGAAGATGGTCAGGAACGACGAAGACGCACGCGACCTGATGCAGGAGACATTCCTGCGCTTGTGGAAGAACGCGGACAAGATCCGCGACGATGTCGACTTGCATCCCTGGCTTTTCCGAACCGGAACCAATCTGGCCATCGATCATCTGCGCAAACACAAACCGGGGAGGGTGGTCTCGATGGTTGCCCGAAACGAAGAAGGAGACGAGACCATGATGGAGCCGCAAGATCGCACCACAGATCCACGGGTCCGCGCGCGCCGCCGAGAACTGGAAGGCAGAATCCGCGCCGCCGTCTCCGAACTCCCCAAACGGCAGCGAACGGCCATGGTCCTCCGCAGTATCGAGGATCTCAGTACCAAACAAATCGCCAAGATACTGGAATGCTAGGAGAAAACGGTGGGAACGACGCTCTTCGCCGCCCGTCAAAAACTGATCAAACGCCTCCGGCCGCTGCTGGAAGAACTGCAAGAGCTGGCGGCCTCACCGGCCGCCTCGATGGAGTAAGAACATGGACACCGAACGACGACCCCAACTCGAAGAACTCTCGCTCTTCATCGACGGTCTCGTGTCGGAGACCGACCGAAACCGGATCGAAGCATGGCTCGAAAGCGACGCCGAGCTTCGAGCCGAGTACCGTCTGCTTCAGTCTCTCCAACAGACGATGGCGGAAGACGAGCCGGAACCGGACCAAAAGATGTTCACCGACGCCCGGATGGCGATTCTGGACGCGGTCAAAGAAGAGAGCGCCAACCCAGCGCACGGCACATGGCCGAGTTGGGTCCGTTGGCTCTCGCCGCAGCGGTTAGTTCCGGCGACCGTGGGTCTCTGCATGCTCCTTTTCGCCATCGCGCTCTTCACCGGAACGGGCGACCGAGAGATATCCAGCCCGGATGAACCGACTCAACGAATTGCCAAAGCCGATCCGGAACCGACGGTAGAGCCAACCGACCCAGACCCGGCTCAGCTCACCCCGGAACAGATCGAACAAGCCCAGGTGGCGTTGGACTATTCCCGCCAGATGTTGACTTCGACAGCGGCAACAGTGGGCGACAAAGCCGAAAACCTCAGCAATAACACAGCCGAACAGTTTTCGGCGAAAAAAACACTCGCGACAACCCAAGGCAAAGCGTTGTGGGACGCGGGAAGTACACAAGCGAGCGAAGTGGCCAAAACCATCGGGGAAGAAGGAAAACGGCTCGGTGAGTCGATGGCCCGATGGACACTGAGACAGGCTCAGTTCGATGCGGGGATCACGCTCTTGGGCGTCGTTCTCACTATCGTCTAGGGATTGTCTCTCTGAATAGTGAACGTAAACGTGCATACCGGAGATGGGGAAAACGGGAATTCGAAAGGTTAAGAAGATGTCTGCAATGCGAAAAAGTTTATTGAGATTCTCAGTCGGATCCTTCTGGATCGCTCTGGTCGTCTCCCCCGGACAAGCGGCCCCAAAAGAGTTCGCGGCGATGATCCCGGATGACGCGATTTTCATGAATATCATGGAGAAGGACGAGTCCGGGATAGAGCCCGAACTCCCCAACTTCACAGCCAGTCTCGAAGCCTGGACGGAGGCCATGGACGATGTGCTGGAGTGGCGCATTGTGTGCGGCGAGTTGGACCGTCTGGGGTGGATCGACGGTGAGACGGCCGATGGCAAACCGGGATTCTGGAGTCAGGTCGCCGGAAACAAACGGGCGTTCGCCGGCTTCGTCCCCTCTCTATCGGAGGGAGCCGGACTCCCCATCGTCCTTTACATGACCGAAACCAAGGACCCATCTGCGCTCGAGAAGAGTTTCGAGGCCTCCATCGAACGGATGAAAGAGCAGGGGATTTCGCTCCAGACCGAATCCAACTTCCATGAGGATATCCCCATCACTTCGCATTCGTTTTTGGACATCCGGCTACCCGGTTTGACGTTGAGTACGGCCATCGTGGATGGGACTTTTATTCTCTGCACCAGCCCGGGGACAATCCAGCGGGTGATCGATGCAGACGCCTATGGGGAAGGAAGCCTGAACGGCAATCCCGATTTCAAACGAGCCATCGAACATCTGCCCAAAAATCGTCATGAGTTCAGTTACGTGAATGTGCGGCGCATCGCCGAAGTGGCCGAAGAGGTCGTTCAGCAAATTCTGATCGCGGGGCAGATGGGTCGAGAAGAAGGGGTGGACGCACAG
>CAYTDF010000110.1:0-254 GCA_964436365.1 uncultured bacterium
ACGATTTCGATGTCGCGGACCGTATCTCCGGGAAGATAGGAGACTGACGTGAAGCCGATTCGAGTGCTGTCTCCCAACCAGACTTCTTTCGAAAACGCAATGCCATTCCATGTGTGGCTTCGCCGGGAGGTCGTCACATCTCCTGACAGCGTTGCTCCCAACGCCCCCCGATGTTCGAGTACATGAGGCCCGAGAGCGATGGCCACTTCGAAACGTCCGTCCTCATCGGTCCGGTCCTGCTCGATATTCACTTC
>CAYTDF010000110.1:280-10938 GCA_964436365.1 uncultured bacterium
TGTAATCCCTGGCATCGCGTAGCATTGGATACCTTCGATATCGTCATCCTGGACGGCAAAGATATTCTCGTCGTAGTCAATGTCCGCCTCTTTCGCGACCCTGCGGGAGATGGGAAGAAACCCCGTGTATCTGACACCAAACATCGAAGCTGCGACTTTGTATTCGTGGGCCTCCACAGGATGGAACTCGAAACGTCCATTGCCGTCCGTAGTGGTTGTCGCGTACGTGGCCCAGTCGGGCCTCCGGTTCGTTCGCTTCCCATCGGTATAGTATCGATTCCAGTCTATCTGCACGGGCTGTCTCGGAACCGGATTGCCGGTCTTCACGTCGAGAACCGTCCCGGAGATACGAATCCCTTCCCGCCTTTCGAAGTCGAAGAAGACAAAAACACTGTTGTGACACCCTTCGACCGTGACCTTTCGCGTATTCGGATTCGGGGTTGCGTCAGCACCGGGAGGCGAAACGACCTTCAGCGTATACTCGCCCCAGGGGATGGAGTTGAACGTACAGACACCCCTGTCATCGGTCCTGCCTGAGAATCGAGACGAACCGTCATCCTTCCGTATAAGGACGTTGGCATCCGGAATTCCGCGTGGAGTCCCGGACCCCGAAGCCCAATCAATCTTCGGATTGGGTGAAGAACGGCGAGTTATGACATGAACGCTGTTGGATTTCCACGAGACGATTTCTATCCGGCCCTGACGTACAGAAGGCAGTATCGGAGTCCGGCGACTCTGGAGGTTCCCCTTCACGACCATGACCACGTACAGACGAGCGGGCAGGTTTTCAAACCGGCAACGGCCGTCGGCATCGGTGACGGTTTGGGTAATTAGTCTCCCACACGTCCACGGCTCCTGCTTGGAGAATTCGAGAACGTAACCCGTCGTACTTCGTACCCCAGCCTCCTCTCCCATCGACCTCCATTCCCCGTCGCGGCCTTGAAGAGCTGTGACAGAGTCCCACACCCGGAGAGGCTGTCGACCCATGCCTTCGGTGTGTGAAGGACCGGCACGCGCTGTAAGACCCACCATGCGATTGTCCGCTTTGAGGAGTTCTTGATTCCACTGTCCGTCGATCCGCTCGACGCTGACGTCATCGGAGTTTCGACGCAGTGAGAGCGTGCGTTTCCCCAACGACGGCTCCTGGCCCAACGGGAGGGTGAGCCGGTCGCTCACTGGCCTCTGCACGGCGGGGCCTTCCCACAGATAGACGGTCGCACCCGCGAGGGGCGGGCCGGTCTGCGCCGCACGTGGCTGGTCGGTGTCACTCCACTCGATGACCTGGAGTTCAAACGAAACCTGATACTCCAGCGTGACCGTTGTCTCACGGTCTGTCGGCAACTGGATCGTAGCGGAGTCGGATTCGTAGTCATCCGCATCGACTTGAACGGTGTGCGTCCCGTGCGGCAGGTCCTGCAGAAGGAACAAGCCTTCGGTGGCTCGGTAGACGCGGTCGGCTATGGTGACGGTGGCGTTGGGGATCAAGAAGCCTCCCGCGTCTTGCACACGCACGCTCGGATACTCGGGGGCCGGTGTCGCTGTGGGTATTGCAGTGGGCGTGGGTTCGGCAACTTCTTCGGTGGATGCGAGCAGGGATTCTCCCGTATGGAGCGTCCGTTCCGTCTCGGCTGTCTTGACCCGGACCGCACCCGCTTGAACTTGAACGTCGTATACGACCTCATCCGTCGGCCCGATGGCCGTCCGCTCCGCGCCACGCTTCCAACCCCACAACCCCGCCGCGCAGACAATCGCAACCACGATAAAAGTCCAGATCGATCGTCTCATGGTCTGCCCTCCACAATCACCGCGAAACGCGTCCCGACAACGGTCAACTCAGCGTCGGGTGGCATGCGTACGACAAACGGACTGCCGGGGGATTGAGGTCGAATGTCGGCGTCGAGACGTCCACGGTAGATATCTACGGTGGTCCCGCGCCCTTGTCTCAGCCTCACCAGCGTTCCTTGCTGGAGTTCGAGTTCCGAACCGTCGTCCAGCACAATGCGGCATTGCTGGGATTCAACACGCGCGAGCGTATCTTCGGGGAACTGGGCCGAGGCATACTGCGTCCAGGCCAACCGAAAGGGGTTGTAGATTTGGATGTCGCCTGTGAGAGAACCGCTCGCACTTGGGGAGAACCAGAGGAACGCCACCGGCACAGCAACACAAACCGCAAGACAGGCGGCCATCAGTTCACGTTTGCCAAGAGCGGGCAGTAGGAAGCGCGGCCTCCACCATCGCAGACGCGTCTCGTTCTCTTTGATTCCACACTGCAACGCCCGCTTCATGCGCACGAAGTCGGCGTTCAGAGGAGCCGCTTGCAGCGCGTCGCGGAACTGCCGGTCGAACTCATCGTGTGGGTCGAGATGCGGATCGCCCATGCTCGTCACTTCCTATACTCCGCCAGCAGCGGCCGCAGTTTGGCGCGCGCCCGGCTCAGGTGGGTTTTCACGTTCTTGGTATCGACACCGATGGCATCGGAGATTTGCTCGTACGAAGCGCCCTCCAGAACTCGGAGAACCAGAGCCGTGCGTTGCAGGTCGGGCAACCCACCGAGCGCTTCGAAGAAGGCCCGTTCGCACTCCCGCTCGTTCGACCATTCAAAAGGTGACCGACCGACAGCGGGCTCGGTTTTGGCCACAGCCTCCGCATACCGGGTCTGCGTTTGACGGCGGCGGACTCGGTCGATGGCCAGGTTACGGCTGGTCTGTTTCAGAAAGGCGAGCGGCGTCCCGTTGTTGCGGCGGAGTTTCCCCTCGCGGATGGTCTCATGCAGGCGCAGAAAAGCCTCCTGCACGATCTCTTCCGCCTCGTGCGTATTCCACACAATCGCCGCAGCCAGGCGGTACAGTTCGACAGCGTATTGATTGAACAGCCTGGTCAGCTCGCTCAGCCGTGATGTATTCTCGGTCACGCGGACCCCCCAACAATCTTGACAATCTGCTCAATTAGACGCGCGAGACGGCAAAAAGTAAACAAGAACGCCCGGCCGATCATCCCTTCACCCAGAAATCGGCTCGGCGACCCGACCTTTTCGGCCCGGTGTGATACAATTATCGACAGGAGACTTTCGCACGTCTTTCGGGCCGAGCCGGACACGCAGTTTTGGTTTTTGCCCGGGCATGGGGGTTATGAGGATTCACTCAGGAACGTTGTATTGGAGGAAGGTTGGATGCCCAAGACCGCAGGCCGCTTCACATCGACCTGAGGACCGTCACTTTTTGAAACGCTCTAGAGCCACTGCGTAGGAGATTGTCCCGATGGATTCAATGAACGATGTTCTCAACCGGCAAGTCAACCGTTGGACCGCGGAAAACGAATCGTGCGAACATGGGGCGGAAGCACCCGAAGAAGTCGGCCTCGCCTTACGCGTACCCACCAAACCCATTTTGACCGTCTCCCGGCAACACGCCTGCCGAGGCACCGAGTTTTGCCGACTGGTCGCGCACGAGCTGGGGTACGGCGTTTTCGACCGCAACATCATCGACCGCATCGTGCAGGAACATGGCGTCCATCGCGACTTGATCGAATCCCTCGACACGCACACCCGCTCCCGGCTCGAAACCTGGGTCAACAACCTCATGAGCGAACGCACGTTCGAGCACCACGACGAACTCCAGGCGCTGGACAAGATCGTGAAAGCCGCATCGCTGCAGGGCGGTGTGGTCATCCTCGGGCGTGGAGCGAATTACCTACTGCCAGACTCCATGGCTTACCGTATACGGATCGTCGCCCCTGACGACATCCGCGTACGGAACCTCACCGAGTTTCGCGGACTGAGCCGGCGCGAAGCGCGGCAGCGTATCGAACAGGTCGACCTTGAACGCGCCCAGTTCGTGAAAAAGCACTTCAAGAAAGATCTCGACAACGCATGCGACTATGACCTCATCTTGAACCTCGGCACAAACACGCTCGACGCCGCGGTCAAGATCACACTGTCCGCACTACGGGCCCACGGCTGGGCGATGGATATCACCGGAGGCGACAAGCGAAAACGGAGAGCCGTCCTCGCCTAGTGCAGGTTTCAGGTCTCTTTTCTCACTTCCACATAGCGCATCCCGACCGTCTCTTTCGAAGAATCGGCAAACGAGACCCACGCCTCCAGACGGTCGTCTCCACGCCGAAGAGAGGCATGCTCGAACGTACAGTGCCGCATCCCTTTCTTTACCGGCATCTCCAAGACCGTATCTCCGAACCGGAAGGTGACCCGCGCGTCCTCTGCGAGTTCGGGCAACCAAAGTTTCAGCGCATACTTCCCCGTGGACGCGACATAGACTTCCCAATACCCCACACTCTTCTTGCCCCAACCCGCACGCGGTCCACGCCAACCCTGACGGCTCAGCACCACCGGATTTTCGTGACGCGTCCCGAGATGCATTCGGGGAGGCGCATAGCCGCGCGTGGACGATACATCCCGGAACCACTCTTCATACGTACGGCGGAGTTGCGCGACAACGTCCGACCGTTTCTTGGCGACATCTTCCTTCTCGAGCGGATCGGACGACAGATCGTACAGTTCCTCACCGTTGACCAGCTTATAGCGTTGCGTCCGCACCGCGCTGTGCTTGAACGGCTCCGGTTCGTCACCGCGATGCCATTGGAAAAACATCGCGCGGTCTTGCCAATCGACGCGGGCGGGATCGCCAGACAAGAGCGGCATCAGATCGCGGCCATCGAGTTCAACATCCGAAGGTTGCTTCGCGCCGCACACGTTCAGCAACGTAGGCACGATGTCGATATGCCCCGCAAGACGATCGATCGTTTTCCCAGCCTGGAACTTGCCCGGCCAACGCATAAAACAGGGGACGCGGGTACCGCCCTCGTACACCGTCCCCTTTCTCCCACGCATACTTGCGTTGTAGCGCTCTTGCTGTGGACCGTTATCGGTGATGAAAATAACGATTGTATCCTCTTCCAGATTCAGTTCCCGCAGTTTGCCGAGGATGCGGCCGATGTTTTCGTCGATATTAGTGACCATGCCGTAAATCTTGGCTGTGGTTTCGTCGAGCCCCATCTCCCGATAGGGTTTGACATACGACTCGTCGATAAACAGCGGGGTGTGCGGCGCGTTCGTCGAGAGGTAGGCGAAGAACGGACGGTCGCGGTTTTCCTCGATGAATCGCATCGTGGCGTCACTGAAGATATCCGTACAGTAGCCTTCGGTTCTTTTGTAGGTTCCGTTATGGGAGATGATGGGATCGTCGTAGCTGCGGGAGAAATCGGTCTCGGGAGGATCGCCGGGCTGCCCCATGCCACCGCCGTTGTGCACCAGCGCGGTTTGAAATCCTTGGTCCATGGCGCGAAGCGGATAGTTGTCGCCCAAGTGCCATTTGCCAAAAATCCCGGTTCGATAACCCGATGCGCCCAGCATCTCCGCGATCGTCACTTCGTCAGAGTGCATCATCGCCCGGCCGAGGTAGGTGTCCACCACACCGGTCCGATAGTTGTAGCGGCCAGTCATGAGAGAGGCGCGCGTCGGGGCGCAGACCGGGCAGACATGGAACTGCTCCAGCCGCGTACTTTCCCGGGCCAGCCGGTCGAGGTTGGGTGTCTCGATCTTGTCGTTGCCGTGAAAACCGAGATCGCCAAACCCCTGATCGTCGGTCATGATCAGAATAACGTTGGGACGTCTCGCATCTGCGGTTCCAAAAGGTCCCGTCGACGAACACGCGCCCGTCAACACCGCCGAGCCGCCGAGCACCGCTCGCCCACTCCGGTCCATAAACGTCCTTCGATCGACTTGTTTCGTCTCTTCAGCGACTGGTTTCATCTCTTCGGCCATCCTCGCGCGAGATTTACTTTTGCACGCGACCAGAATAGGCGAATAGAGAGAGCACCGTAAGCGCGAAGGTTCTACGGAAGAAAGTACGGCGTGATGAACGGTCCTGAGAGACTACGCTTCCAGCAACAGAATCCGGCGGCCGACGGTTTGCCCTGGACGGCTGTATTCGAGATGTTTCGGAGGTTCCAGACCGAGGCCACCATAAGGATCGAGCCGCCGATAGCCCAATAGGTTCAGTTCCCTGCCCATGGCGGGAGCGGTTCGGCCCTTCTTGCCGCGCACCTGGAAAGCGGGGAGCACAAACACAACCCGCCCACCGGGGCGAACCAAGGTGCGGATTTCCGCGAGGGCTTCCACGTACAAATCCGTCAACTCGTCGAGCAACGCATCGGCGGCGTTTCCCGAAAGCGCACCCTTCTGGGGTGGCCCGAGGTACGGTTCGGTCGCCACGGCGGAGATGTCCAGCGGCTCCAAAACACGTCTCAAGGTACGAACGTCACTCTGAATCCAAGGCCCGATATTATCCCGCAGGTCGACCTCGTCCTTTGCCGGTGGCCGTTTTGGCGCACCCTTGCGATCCTTTTTCTTCTTGGGTTTGGTCAACCATTCGATGTTGTCACGGGCATGCCGGACGGCCTCAAAATCCCGATCGGCACCGACAATCTTTTGCCCCAACAGAATCGCTTCAGCCAGAATCCCGCCATCACCGCAAAACGGATCCAGCAGGCGGGGCCGCTCCAGGTCCCGCGCAAGGTTAACCAAGATCCGCGAGAGCTGCGGGGGAAGCATCCCCGAAGCCGTGTCGCGGTGGGGGCGTTCGTAGTCCCGCCAGCTTTGACCGCGATAGTCTTGCAGCCAGACCGTGCGATAGAGACCCATTCCCGCGTCGTCGCGTGCGATCACGATATCCCGGCCGCGCCAGGCGAGATTCGCCTCACCGGACTGGGCGCTGGTCAGCCAAGGCACAGTGCTATCGTCACGCGGCAACAAGAACCGAACGGATCGGCCGTCCTTACCGAGCCGGTCTTTGCTGTGTTCACATAACGAGCGAATGTATTTCCGCAGGGTGGCGGTCATGGGGCCGTATTCGGTGTCGGCATCCCCCATCGCGAAGGGATCCGCGAGGCAAGACCAACCGAAGGAGCATCGCCCAGGGGGAACATCGTCGAGGCTGTCCACGGCGAGCCAGGCGTCCACCACATCGCCGGCCTCCAGCGAATCGAGCCGGGTCAGTTCACGGGCCACGCGAATCGTCCCTCCCAGTTCGCTCACCCATTCGAGGCACGCGTCAAGGCGCTCGACCTCGAGCGTGAGCGAATTCGGCGTTTGGAAGGGATTCTGGACGTCGGCACCATGAAGCGCGGCCAACCGGGCAATCTCTGCAATAGAGAGCTCCGGCGTCCGTCCAAGTTGAAAAAGAAGACGCATATTATTTCATGTACTGTACGTGGGTAAAATTACATTCCCACTGGATTACTGGCGGCCGAGCGACGAACCGATATTGGCGGTATCCGTCGGCCACAACGCCTGCTGCGATTTCAGAAGGCTGAATATCTCACTGTCGGTGCTCACCACAAACGTCGTCTGGGTTGCACAGACAACCGTCTCCAAAGCCTCCAGCTGACGCAAGAACTTATAAAACTGCGGATCGGACTCATAGCCCTCGAATGTCCGCGTCGTCCCGGATTCGGTCTCCTCGAATCCCTGCGCATAAATGCGCAGAGCCTCAGCATCGGCGTCGCCCTCGATAATTCGTTTCTTGCGGTCCGCTTCGGCGAGCATAACCCGCACCGTCTTGTCGGTGTCGGCGCGAATCTTTTGCGCCTTGGCCCTGCCTCGCTCAATGAACCGGGTCGAAATCCGCTTACGCTCTTCCTCCATCCGCGAATAGATCCTCTCCCGGTTGGCCTCGGGAAGGTCGGCGCGTTTGATCCGCAAATCGTAGATACGGATGCCGATCTCCTTGGCTTTGGCATCGCAAATTTGCGTAACCTCTTCCATGATCTTGGCGCGCCCGATCTTGACTTCGGTCACGAGATTCGAGAGAGCCTCTTCGCGCTCGAGCTCGAGGATTCGATTCGTGGTACGAATAATCTCGCTGAAATTGTATTTGGCCACATGGGCGTTCACATCGTTGGTGATGATCGCGCGCAGCCGGTTTTGCGCTTCGAACTCCGTGCGCATGCGTTGCCGGTACAGAAGAGGATTGGAGATACGCCACCGGGCAAAGGTGTCGATCATCACTCGCTGTTTATCGAGCGTGACCGCTTCGGTCGGCGGCGCGTCGAACTGCAGCAATCGATTCTCGAAGAATTCCACTTCGTCCAAGAAGGGCACCTTGAAGTAGAAACCGGCGCCGAAGGTCAAACTCACGGTGAGTTTCATCTCCACATTTGCGACATCGATCTGTCCCCGGACCTCGTTTCGCTCACTCTCTTCCCGAGCGCCCGCGATCGCGCGAATAGGCCGTCCAAAACGCGCCACCACAGCCTGCTCGTCTTCCCGGACGATAAACATACTTGAAGAAAGGAGCAGCAGAATAAGAAGTAGGACCACGGCAGCGACCGGTATCCCGAAGCGAAACGTGAGAGGTTTAGTTGGATTCATGAATCACCTCCGTCAGGTTAAGGAGAGGCAGCACGCCGCTCGTGTCCTCGATAATCACCTTCTTCGGACCAGACAGAACATTCTCCAAGGTCTCCAGATAAAGTCGTGTACGCGTCACCTCTTCGGCAGACCGGTACTCACGCAGGATCGCGTCGAACCGCTGGACTTCACCTTTCGCCTTGGCGATCTTTTCTTGTTCGTAGGCCTCGGCCGTGAACAACATAGTGGCGACCCGAGCTTCGGCCTCCGGGATACGGCTGTAGGTATAGCCTTGCGCTTCCAGCTCGAGTTGCTGGTTCTGGGTCTTGGCGTTCTGCACATTGCGAAACGCCTCCGCGACCTCCTGAGGCGGGTTGCCATCTTCCAGCATGACGCCGTCGATATACACACCGAGGTTGTAGGAATCGGCGATAGTCTGAACTTCGGGCAGAACCGCTTGCGCGAACTCTTGCCGTCCGTAAGTCAGCACTTCATCGATTTCGCGGTCGCCGACAAACTGCCGAATCGCCGCTTCGGCGATATCTTTGAGTGTCGCTTCCGCATCCCGGACTTGGATTCGAAACTGAAATGGATCCGCAATCCGGTAGAAGAGGCTCAGTTCCAGGTGAACCAGCGCTTCATCCCCGGACACCATCAGCGCTTCCTCGGCCACGACTCGCTTGCCTCCGCTCACCGTGCTCTGGTACCCGATCTCGATCTTCCGAACTTGCTGGACGTTCTCGATCACGATCTCTTCCACGAGAGGAATCTTGAGTTTCAGCCCCGGCCCCACCATACGGTGAAATCGGCCAAGGCGAAGCACAACCGCACGCTCGTCGAGCCCTACCGTGTACCAAGGCCTGAGCTGCACGGCGAGTAACACGAGAATCACAATCAGGGCAACGGTCACAATCCGCTTGATCTGGCCGGGGTTGATATCCGGAATCTTGAAATCACCGCCACCGCCGCTGCCGCCACCGCCACCGCCGTTTTCATCTGTCTTGACAACGCGCATAGTTCAACCTCCGATACGGGGATCGTTTCCCCACACGTTTACTCTACGTTTTGGACCTGCTCCCGAAGTTGATCGACTCGGGACTTGAGCGCCAACGCGACCTGCGTAATGCCTAACGCTTGGCTCTTGGAGCCCATTGTATTGACTTCGCGAAACATCTCTTGGCACAGGAAATCCAGACGTCGACCGGCGGGAGTATCGCCGTCGCCGTCGTCCAGGATGGCGAGAAACTGATCCAGATGGCTGCTGAGTCGCGCCGTCTCCTCACGTATATCGGAGCGGTCGGCCAACAGCGCGACCTCTTGGACAACGCGATGCTCGTCGAGCGACAGTTCTTCGCGCCATTCTTCGACGCGTTCGAGCAGTTTCTCCCGGTAGGCCGCCAAGATATCCGAACGGTGGCCTTCGATCTCCCCATTCAGTCCCCGGATTTTGTCGAGAATCTTCCGCAGTTCCGTATTGAGATGCTTGCCCTCACGACGGCGCATCTCCAGGGTCTGCTGGAGGCAATCCTCAAGCAACTCCATCACCGGACCGCGTATCTCTTCCGTGTCGATTTCAGGCTCGGTCACTTCGAGCACACCTGGCATGTTCAACAGAGAATCGGTTGGAAACGACGCGATTTCTGGGACGGCCTCCTGAATCGAGAGCACCGCGTCGGCATACCGGCGGGCCAGGTTAGGGTTCGCGGCGATCTGCACCTGAGAGTCGAATTTGGCTTCACCACGAAGATAAACCTCGACACGCCCTCGGTGCAAAGTGGCCTTAAGTCGCTCACGAATCGGGACTTCCATCATGGCCATCGACCGCGCCGAATGAAAGCGCAGGTCGAATGAGCGATGGTTGAGGGTTTTAATGTCCAGCCCCAGCCACATATCGGGCAGTTGGCGCTGTAAACTGCTGTATCCAGTCATACTGCGAATCATACTGGAGCCTAACACAGCGCCACCGGCTCAAACAGGTGACAAGCCTAAGCCCGAACGCACACAAAAAAAAGGCGCCAGACAAAAGTCTGACGCTAACGGGGCACCAGGCCCCCAGGGTTGAGGGCTATTTGGGGTAACGTCTCACTAGGGAGGTGTTTGTGGCGGGTGGGGTGCGGTCCATCTCGCGCCCCACACCGCGCATCAAATCAAATCTTTTTCAAATCAAATCGTTCGGTCGTTTGGACAGTCACCGCCTCCCACCGCAGCGCCATCCCGGGTTTTGAGTTGCACCTCCTTACACTTTGTCGAGTTCGCGAACACCCTCTTTTTGAAGGGCGTCGAGGTAGCTCTG
>CAYTDF010000111.1:0-10932 GCA_964436365.1 uncultured bacterium
GAATCCGTGGGCCCTGTAAATACGGGTTTGTGCGTCATAGAAATAAAGGTCCTCGGTGGTTTCGCCATTCAAAACCAGGTCGACATAATCGAGCGGCAAGACATTAGGCTCGAACTGCTCGATCCGGGTCTTGCCCGCCGCGACAGGACCGGTTTCGAGCCGGACCGGTTGCACCGGAGCACCTTTGGCGTTGCGCGACAACATGAAGAGCGCACTGCCCGCCGGAGGTAGATGGAAATCCCAACAGACGGTGGACTCATCACCCGAACCACTGCCCTTCAAGACCTCGTACGGATAAGCCCCGGAACCGCCATTGGAGAGGTCCCACAACTCGACACCGCCCGCACGCGCGGTCGCGTAACCACTGGTGGATTCCTCAAGACTGCTGTTGCTGATGAAAAGCAGCTGGCCATCCTCAAGCTGCCGTACCATGTGGAAGACCCGCCCGCCCTTGGGCGCGGTGGCCGAGACCAAAACGTTGCTGTGCCCCCAAGAACGCGCGAGGTCGACAGGAGTAATCTCGTCCTCGATCCAACGGTTTCCGGCAGTCTTCTTGACCCCCTGCATGCTCTTGCGGGGGCGGCCATCGACATACTGGGGGACGCCGACACAACTGAGGATGTTGCCGCCGTTCCTGGCGAACCTGCGTAGCAGCCGGACGGTGGAACGTTCGAGATTCTCAAGCCCCGGCGGGAGAATCACGAGAGAATACGTGGATTTTCCGACGCGTAACTTCGCGCCCTCGACACTGGCCTGCGCAGCCATCACCGGTTCACTGCCGAGATCGAACTCGACCTGGGCCGCACCGAGTTCGGTAATGTAACTCTGGAACGCCGAGCCCTGTTTCTCCATGTGGTCGCGTTGCGAACCGCCCCAAGAATACATCCAGGCGGTGGTGGTGGGCTCGATCACCAAAATGGGATTGCGCTCAACCCCGGCGGAAAGCGCCCAACAGAGACGCCCGAGATAATCGGAGACGAGGTGGTAGCCCTCCCAATACGGCGCGTGATAGGAAGCCGAGAGGGGATGGTCGCGTTTTCGAGCGCCACGGATGGTGTAGTAGGTGAGGTGAGGATTCATGAGGTTGACGCCGCCGACACAGAGCCAATCGCCGATGCGTTTCATGTCCTCGAAAGTCAACTCCCAGCCGCCCGCGCCATAAGCCTCGCAGAGCGTGCGGACACGCCCGAACTGGTTGGCGATGCTGCTGATCTCCTTGTTGGCGCGGTAGTTGCCAAACTGGGCGTGCGTTCCCTCACTGTACTGATTCATAAGGCAATCGATGCCCGGCATCTGCTGCCAGGCATTGAAACTCATGGTGTCGGGTCCGGTGTTGGCGCCCGGCCAACCGTGCTCCCAATCGTGGCCGGTGAAGACGATGCCGCGCTCCTCACAAGCCTGGTAATAAGGTTTGCAGAAACGTTCGACAAAGAGATCGAGCACGATGGCGGAGTAGTTGTGCCGTACGCGCCGCCAGTCGCCGACATCCTGGGTCAGCGACGGCAAGACATCCATGAGGTCGTAGCCCCAACGTTTCTCGAAGACCTGCGGGAGATCGTAGGTCCAGTGGGCGGCGTGCGGCTCGTCAGTGAAACAGGCGAGGACGCTCTTGCCATAAACATCGGAGAGCACGGTATCGTACGCGCCGAGGGTGATGTCGAGAAACTTCTCGGTCGCGCCGGGGTATGCGAGGTCAGTGTAGAAACCGCCGCCCATCCAAGCGGATTTTCCACCGTAACTGTAGGAATAAGACTCATAAGTCGCGACCTCGAGCCCCAAATCGGCAGCGGTCTTGGTTTCGCCCTTGGCGACCTTCGGCAGCGAGACGCGTTCGAATTTTGCAGGCTCGCCACCCAGGTTGCGGAAGAGCGCGATGCTGTCGGAATCGACCACCAACTCGTTGAGCTTGCTGGGCTCGATGCGCCGGTGTTGCAGCTTGACCTGGCGCGCCTCGGGCATCTGTTCGGTCATGTGGGCCCCCGCAAAACCCGAGGGGTAACTGTTTTCATCGTAGATGTAGGTGACCATGCCGTTTTCGACAGCCACATTGTCGGTGTGCCGCCAGAGTTTGAGCCAGCGGTTGGAGAGGTATGGCGTCAGCAAACCCGGCCGGGGATGGACAAAGACGCCACCGTAGCCCTGCTCCTTGAAGCCCCGCATCTGCCGGGTCAGCTCGTCCTCCTGCATGTCGTCATTCCAGACATAAAGCGGCGCGGGCCGGAAGGCGGCCGGAGGGTCCGCGAAATGGCGGCGTGCCTCATCCAACGTGAGCGCGTTCCGCTCGGCCGGGTTCTGTGCGAACGCAGGCGCGACGGTTAGGACCGCCAGCATGAGGCTGCAAGAGATTGAAATTATTGTAACTCCCAAGAGTTCTTCCCAATTGGAAAACGTTGAAAGCCCGGCCATCGGGGGCACTCCGTGCGCCCTACCTGAAGAAACTTTCAAGAGAAGCTCCATATCCGTGTTTATGAAATGCTGAGACATCGTTCTTCCTCGCCATGTTCGATCTTGGATTGTTATTCGAACACGAACGGGGCCGGAACGGAACGGGCCGATTGGTTTGGAGTTGGGTGGGACGTCGGAGGGGGTGTGCCGCTGAGCAACCGCCAGGGGCGGACAGAGGGGTGCCGTGGAGAGAGAAGCTGGGAAGGAGACCGATTGGCAGACAGGTTATAGTGTCTTCCAAAAGTTCTGTCCGATTGAAAAACGCTGAGGGCCCGGCCACCGCAGGCCCTTCGGGCGCTAATCTTACAAAACTTACGAGGGACGCTCTAGTAGGCGGCGTCGACGATCTCGGGCCGGAGCCTGGGGAACTTGTTGAGCCAGGCGCGTCGTTTCTTGTGGCGGGCTTTGAGTTGGGCGCGGAGCTCGTCCTTGGGGAAACAGCGGTCGGGTGAGAAGGACTGGATATCGATCCCGGTCACAGCCTTGGGGACTTCGAGGTCGAAAAGGTCATCCATCTCCCACTCGATCGCCCCACGGGCGATATCGCGAACGATGGCGACGGTGTCCAAGAGTCCAATGTTCTTGGCGCGGTCGTCACACCCAACGGCACCTGTGTTGAGCACGTAACACTCGGCATCGGGGTTCTGGCGCAGGAGATCGAGGAGGATGTTCCCCTCTTCATCCTTTGGTCCAATCGAGATGGGATTGGGCCCGGTTTCTTGGACCGGCTCGCCCTCGGTGGTCGATTCGCCGAGCATGAAAGCGGCGGCGGCCTGCTCGTGGTTCAAACGCACCACGGGCGGCATGAGAGGATTGCGAGTGATGAAGAAGAACTGGTGAGCCATGGGCATGTCGATCTCACCATCGGCATCGGCGAGGTCACTGACCTGCACGATCGCACGCCCATTGGAAGTTAGTTCGGTATTGCGGAAATCGACGGCGCCGTCCTCCTCAACGCAGACGTTTTCGAAGATCGTCCCGGACGAAGCGGCGGTTTCGTAAAGCGCCTTCTGGTCGGTCGGATTGAGGTCATGCGTCTTGATGTAGAACCCCTGCGACACGGTCCCGTGGCAAAAGCCGTCGCCGGTCAGCAGAACGACGTCGTCCTGCCGGACGCGGACCTTCTCGCCCTCGCCGAGATTGAGGTCGTGACAGGTGAGGCTTGTCTTGCCCATCCCCGAAAGCCCGAAAAAGAGCTGCCCACACCGCCGGACATCGCCGGTGCCGGGATTCTTTGCCCAGACCTCCTTGGTCCCGGCATGAAGACCGAGCCCACCGGCCAACTTGCAACGGTGCATGGTGTTGCGAAGCATGGAGGCGTTGATCTCACCGTAGAAGTCGGAGCCGAGCACATAGGTCATCCCCACATCGGGTTCGACGAGTATCCGGCGATCACCGCCTCGCCATTCGGGCACGACGACGGTGACGAAATCGGGTTCGTTCTTGGGGTTGACCAAAGCCCCGAAACTCCTGTCAAACATATACCCGAGTTCGCTGTACCCACGGGTGACGTAGAGACGGCAATGGAAGGTTCTGTCCGGCATCCCCAAGCCGATCTGCCTGTCGACCTGGATCAACTCCTGCCCCTTGAGGTACTCGCGGATATCTCGAATGACGTCGGTGTCTTGGGGCGTCAGCGTTCTCTCGACGGTGTTGCGCGTGGATTCGGCATTACGAACCCGGCAATGGTGAACGTAGGCCGCGCTTCCCCACTGGGTGGTTTTTTCGCGCGACTTGGCGAACTCCCGAAGTTCTTCGGTTCCAAGACCTGACAGAATCGAACGAGCCTGGATTTCCTTGTCAAACAGAAGTTGGGCAGTCATAGGCGGCCGGTCTCCTTCTTCGCTCAGAATTTCCGCGCGCGGTCCGGTATAAGGGAAGGAGGTTTCCCCCCTTCCCTGTCATGTCATTCCGGATAATGAGCCGCTCTAGGCCTTGTTCAGGCGCTCTTCCAAACCGTCGAGTTCAGCGGCCAGTTTCCTGGGGAGTTTGTCGCCGAACTTGGGATAATGCTCGTTGCGAACCGACTCGACCTCTTTCAGCCAGCCCTCTTTGTCGACGGTGAGCAGTTCGGCCATATCAGCCTCGGAGACTCCGTCGGGACGACCGATAGCATCGGCGGTGGGCATGAGTCCGATTGGCGTTTCCTGGGCCTCAGCGGAACCGTCACAGCGTTCGAAGACCCACTTGAGGACACGGCTGTTTTCGCCGTAACCCGGCCACAAGAATTTGCCGTCGGCACTCTTACGGAACCAGTTGACGAAGAAGAGTTTGGGCAGTTTGTCGCTGTCGGCCTTCTCGCCGATGTTGACCCAGTGCTGGAAGTAATCGCCCATGTTGTAGCCGCAGAACGGGATCATGGCGAAGGGGTCGCGGCGGACGGTACCAGCCTTTAGGTCGAGCGCGGCGGCTGTGATCTCGGAGCCGACGATAGAGCCCATGAAGACACCGTGGTTCCAGTCGCGCGCCTGGTGGACGAGAGGCACCGTGCCTGGACGACGTCCGCCGAAGAGAATGGCGCTGATGGGCACGCCCGCAGGGTCCTCCCACTCGGGAGCGATGACCGGGCATTGCGAGGCATTCGCGGTGAAACGAGAGTTGGGG
The DNA here is from genome assembly GCA_964436365.1 of uncultured bacterium. Lineage (GTDB taxonomy): Bacteria > Hinthialibacterota > Hinthialibacteria > Hinthialibacterales > CAYTDF01. Next base: position 5,050 of record CAYTDF010000111.1, read on the forward strand.
TGAGCGGCGGGTTTGTCAGCGGTCGCCGGATCCCATTCGTTGCCGTGCCAGTCGATCAGTTTTCCGGGAGCGTCGTAGCCGATCTCCTCCCACCAGACATCGTTGTCCTCGGTCAAAGCGACGTTGGTGAAGAGCGCGTCGTTCTTGATGGAGGCCATGGCGCTGGGGTTCGAATCCTCTGAGGTTCCGGGAGCGACGCCGAAGAATCCGGCTTCGGGATTGATGGCGTACAAGCGTCCGTCTTTTCCGAACTTCATCCAGGCGATGTCGTCACCCACGGTTTCCACCTTCCATCCGGGAACGGTGGGAATGAGCATGGCCAGGTTGGTTTTTCCACACGCCGAAGGGAAAGCGGCGGCGATGTATTTCTTCTCGCTCGCGGGGTTGGTGAGGCTGAGGATGAGCATGTGCTCGGCCAGCCAGCCTTCGTCACGCGCGGCGGCGGAAGCGATCCGTAGAGCCAAGCATTTCTTTCCGAGCAGAGCGTTTCCGCCATAGCCGGAGCCATAGGACCAGATGGTGCGCTCTTCGGGGAAATGGGAGATGTATTTCTGCTCGATGGGCGCACAGGGCCATGCGCCGTCATCGGATTGGCCTTCAGCCAAGGGGCTGCCCACGGAATGGAGGCAGGGAATGAACTCGCCGTCGCCTCCCAACACACTGAGGACTTTGGTTCCGACGCGAGTCATCATGTGCATGTTGGCGACAACATAGGGAGAATCGGTGATCTGGACGCCGATTTTGGCGATATCGGAGCCCACAGGTCCCATCGAGAAAGGAATCACGTAGAGAGTGCGGCCTTTCATGCACCCGTCGTAGAGCTTTCTCATGATCGTCTTCAGCTCTTCGGGATCGATCCAGTTGTTCGTGGGTCCCGCCGCTTCTTTGGATTTGGAAGCGATGTAGGTGTTTTTCTCGACGCGAGCCACGTCGGAGGGGTCGGAACGGAACAGATAGCAGTTGGGGCGCTTCTCCGGGTTGAGTGGAGTGGCCATACCGTCATCGACCATAATTTTCATCATGCGGTTGTACTCATCTTTGGACCCATCACACCATTCGATGGCGTTGGGTTGGGTCATCCGCTCAATTTCCTGGACCCAGTCAATCAGTTTCTTGTTGCTAGTAGGCGCGTTCATTTTGCGTCTCCTGTAGAGAATGGAATTCGTTGATAAAGAACAAACAAGCGTGGTGTCATACCCCTTCGGGGCGTCTAATCCTACCGAGTTTTCGGCGTCGTCAGTATCAGTAACTTCGTCTCGCGGTTCCTTCCCAAATGGACCACCCGTACGGCAAGTCCACACCAAAGGCCTTGTGCTCGTCTTCGCTACGGCGGGCACCAGAACACCGGAACACACTCTAGTATCTCTCAAGAGTCGTGTCCGATCGAAAGACGCCGAGCGCCCAGCCACTGTCAGTCAGCCAGCGGGGGCACTTCGCGCGCCCTAGCCGACAGAACGGTCAAGAGAGACTCCGGATCGACCGATCCGTACCCGTCACCATGCGGAGACAATCCCTCAATCACGCTCTTTTTTGAGTAAGCATGGAATCCCCAGACCCGACGCTGAACGACAGTTATGCTCTAGAAGCCCCCAGGCGCACCCGAAAAAGAGTCTATAAGATAACAGTTTATGCCCAGGAAGGCAAGGAAAACGGAGCCAATGACGGCCTATCCCCTTAAAAATGTAAGACTTCGGGATTGGAGAAACATCCAGCGAGCCGAGTTGGATTTTGATTCAGGCCAGACTCTGCTGATCGGTTCGAACGGACAGGGAAAGAGCAACCTGATCGAGGCGGTTTACGCTTTGGCCACGGCCACTTCGTACCGGACCCGGCGTGACGACGAGCTGATCCGTTGGGGAGAACCGGCGGCGTACCTCGGTGGGCGGGTCCGGGAAGACGAAGGGAGCACAACACTCGAGCTGGGTATCGAGCGGGAACGGCGCACGAAGCGTGTGAAGGTCGATGGGAAGCCGGTTGCACGTCTGGCGGATATTTACGGCCACCTGCGGGTTACACTGCTGGCCCCGGAAGATCTGCAAATCGTTTCTGGGAGTCCCGAGCATCGCCGACGGTATTTGGACATGCTGATCGCCCAGTTGACACCGTCGCACATCGCGGTGCTGCAGGCCTACCGCCGGGCCGTGCGGCAACGTAACCACGTCTTGCGGGCCTCGGGTGGGACCGCCACACAGTCGACCGGCACTCAGCTCGACGCTTGGGATCGTCAAGTGGCCGAGTTTGGGGCGGACGTCATGCGGCGGAGGAGGGAGATGGCGTCCTTTTTGTTCCCTCTGGCGGCGGAGAAGCACGCCGTGCTGGCGGGTGGGGGAGAGAGCCTGGAAGCGGCCTATCGCCCGAATGTCGCGGCCGAGCCGGAGACGGAGTTTCAGACGATCCTGGAATCGTTGGCCGGGAAACGCAGTCGCGACCTGGAACGGGGCACGACCGGGGTGGGGCCGCATCGCGACGATGTCTCGCTGCGCTTGAGCGAGCACGACGCGGCGATCACGGCGTCGCAGGGCGAGAGGCGTACGATCGCCCTGGCGTTGCGGTTGGCCCAAGCGCAGGCAATTTCAGAGAGAAGCGGGCAAGAATCTTTGCTACTGATCGATGACGTGGTATATGAGATGGATGCCGATCGAAAGCATCGCTTTTGGGAAACCCTGCCCGACTCGACTCAGCGTCTGGTCACGGCGACTCATCCGCGATACCTTGGGCAAAAGAGCACCGAAGGGCTGATCTATCATGTCGAACACGGCGAAATTCGTTCTTCTTGACCGGGACGGCGTAGTCGCGGCTCACCGTCCGAGCCACACGAAGACGGTCAAAGAGATGTTGCTTCTTCCTTTCGTTCCCGAGGCGCTGAGCGCGTTCGAGCAAAAGGGATTCAAGATCGTGATCTATCACCACGATATGGGGGTCGCGGAAGGTATTGTCGATCCCGGGGCCCTCCCGGAGATCAACGACCGGATGCTGGAACTGATCGAGGAGTTTGGAAAAGGGAAAATGGTGGAAGCGGTGGTCTCGACAGGCTCTCCATGCGACGAAACCAACACGGAATCGAAGATCCGCGCGGGGCTGATGTTGCGTGCGGCCCAGGAACACGGCTTTACGATTTCGGAGAGCTGGGTTGTCGGTGACTCGGTGGTGGACATGGAGGCCGCTTGGCTGATCGGTGCGAAGACGTGTCTGGTCCGTTCGGGGCAAGGCCATCGCGCCGCGCGGCAACTCGCGTCCGGTGGGCAAGATGCCCGCCTTCCCGACTTGGTCGCCCGAGATATCTTCACGGCTTCGAGCACTATCCAATACTAGAGGGATCGTCGGAAGTTTTTTCCGTTTGGAGGATGCTTCTCTCCGAGCGGTCTTGCCTTCAATCCCCTCCCAGCCTTCCCCGATCTTTGGGGGAAGAGATTCTTAGCTTCTTCAGAAGGAAGAAACTACCGAGAAACACTTTACTATGCCCACAGTGACTACACTCGGAATCGACGTCGGCGGAACCTTCTCCGACATCGCCCTGCTCGACGCCTCGACCGGGGCGGTTTTGCATCAAGCCAAAGTCCCCACGCGACACGAGGATATTCGGGCCACCCTGGAATCGGCCCTGGATACGGTGAAGGGCTTTCCGGCTCCGCATTCGCTTGCGCTGGCCTCGACGCTGGCCACGAACGCGCTGGTCGAATCGAAGGGGGGAGCGGTGGGCCTGATGCTCGCCGGGTACCCCGATAGCAACGTGCGCAACATCCCCTGCACCCCGCGTGAGAGCGTTCCGGGCCATCACGATGTGAGCGGTGTGGAACAGATGCCCCTGAATGAAGCCGCCGCGCTGGCCGCGGGCCGACGGTTCGCCGCATGCCCCGGTGTGAAAGCGCTGGCCGTCTCGAGCTATGGCGGTGCGCGAAACGCGGAGCACGAGCGCCGAGCACAGGCGATCTTGTCTCAGGACCTGGATCTGCCTGTGTTGGCGGCGGTGGATGTGACCAACGCCCTGAACTGCGAGACGCGGGCCAACACCGTGGCGGCGAACGCACGGCTGTTGCCGATCATCGGCTGGTTGGTGGATTCGGTTCTGGAGGCTGTAAAACGCCGGGGCTGGAAGAGCCTGGTGCATCTGGTGCGTGGCGACGGGACGCTGATGTCGCCCCTGGAAGCGCGTGAGCGGCCGGTGGAGCTGGTTCTTTCGGGACCGGCGGCGGCGGCGTTGGGGGCGCGGAGCATGGCGGGATGCACGGAAGCGATCGTGGTGGACATGGGGGGAACCACAACGGATCTCTCTCTGTTCGCGGACGGCCGTTTTCTGGGCTTGGAGTCGCGAGCGACGGCGGGTGGGGAACGTGGTGCGGTTACCGTGGGCGACTATGCGCTGTCGCTGGCGATCGTGCGTTCGCGGACGTTGGGCCTGGGGGGCGACAGTCTGCTGGCCACGACAGCGACCAATCGATTGGAGATCGGTCCGCGGCGTGTGGTTCCGCTGGTGCGGCTGTTCGCCGCGCACGAGGGGCTCGACGAGGCCTGGAAAAGCATCGCGGGGAGCGACGTCGTTAACCGTCACAGCCTGCCGCCGGTGGAGTTTTTCGCATTGGGCGCGGCCGAGGCGGTCGCGGACCCCTACGAGCAAGAAGAACGGATTCTGGAAGCACTGCGCGACGGCCCGCTGACACGCGTGGACCTGGCGCGGAAGATCGGATACGACCGGCTGGGCCTGCTCGCGGTCGACCGTCTGAGCGCGGTCGGTGCGATTCAACACGCCTGCTTGACCCCCACCGATATCCTGCACGCGCTGGGGAAATACACAGCGGAAGACCCGGCCCCCGCGATTCGTGCGCTCGAGTTTTGGGCCCAGCGTCACGGAGGGTCGTGGAGAGATGTCGCCGAGCGGTGCCGGAACGCCGTGTGGCGGAAGCTGGCGTTGGCGCTTTACAATGTCGGGCTGTGGCGTTCGGGCGGGCAAGACGACCTGCCGGACTCGGCCATCAGCAAGACCCTGTTTGAACTGGCTTGGAACTCGAATAGATGCGGAGACCTGGGCGTGGATCTGCGTTTGCGGACACCAGTGGTGGCTGTGGGCGCACCGGCGGCGGCATGGATCCAACCCCTGGCGGAGCGCCTGGGCACGGAAGTGATCGTGCCCGAGCACGCGTCCGTGGCGGGTGCTTTCGGGGCGGCGTGCGGTCGGCACGAGATTCACACGCAAGTGGAATACCGCGCGGATGTATCGGGTTCTTTTACGGTCCACGGGCCGCAACGGCGGCATGTGATATCGGAATCGAGTGAGGCCCGCCAGCTGGCCGAAACGCTGGCGATCCGCTGGGCGCACGAACGCTCCGAAACGGCGGGCATGGAAGAACCGTCCGTGGCCACAACGACCGACGAGCATGTTGTGGAGGATCCCCAAACCGGCGGGAGTATGGTTGTCGGCGGGTGGGTGCGCGCCTTCGCGACACCGGCGGCGTCTCCGCTGCTCGCGGAGTCGGCGCGGGGGGAAAGCGGGGCGTGACGGTCGGCTAGGCAACCTCCAACTTGCGGACCCGCTTTTGGATCGCGTCGCCCTTTTCGCGGTGGATTCGTTTCAGATCGTACTCGCCCTGCAAGTTCAACCAGAATCGTGCGGTAGCGCCAAAATAGAGGGCCAGACGGAACGCCGTATCGGCGGTGATGGCGCGCTTTCCTTTGACGACTTCGTTGACCCGCCCCACAGGCACATCCAAGTCTCGGGCCAGACGGTTCTGACTGATTCCCATGGGTTTCATGAATTCTTCGAGAAGAATCTCACCGGGAGGGATCAGCGGCAAATCCTGTGTCATTGGCCAGTCTCCTATCCATGATAGAGCATCTCTCGAAAGTTTTTTCCTTTTGAAGGATGCAAACCGTTGGGTGGTTTCTCCT
>CAYTDF010000112.1:0-713 GCA_964436365.1 uncultured bacterium
GTTCCTATATCCGCATTCAAGTCATCAAGTTTACCGCCCAGCGCTTCACTGGCGCTGCGTATCTCATACTGCGTCGCGCCCAAGCCGTTGTCGATAAAATGCTCCGGGCCCAGGAATCCGCCACCTTGTGTTTCGGCTAACGTGCCGAGATCGGCATTGAGACTGCCCAACTGCCCGCCAAGCGCATCATGGTCCGCACTCAATGCCTCACTCGCTTCACGAATAAGGCTCTCGTTGACGTCGATCTCGAAGAGCACTCCATCGAGTGGAACTTCCGGAATCACGATACCGTCGATCTTGGCTGCGAGTGTTTGGCTGGCGTCGTCAATAGACTGAGCGTTTGCATCGATCTCACCGACCAGCGTGGTCTCCAAGGCTGTGAGTGCAACACTCTGATCGCTGAGGGCAGCGTCTACTGCCGCAATCGCCGCTTGGTTCCGATCGATCTCGACAGTGAGTGCCTCGCTGGCGGCTTGGATCAAACTCTCGTTTGCCTCGATTGCGGTCAGTAACACCGGTTGTGTAACCGGTGTCGGTGTGAATGTATCCGCCGGGATCGGCGTATCCGTGGGGAGTGGGGTATGCGTCAGCGTCGCCGTGTCCGTAGGCAGCGGGGTATCCGTAGGCAGCGGGGTATCCGTGGCCGGTGGGGTGTCCGTGGGGATCGGAGTAGGAGTGGGGACATTCAGGAGAGCCAAGTCGAAGGTATAGAC
>CAYTDF010000112.1:723-10843 GCA_964436365.1 uncultured bacterium
GCGTGGCGTGGTGCGGAAGAGCCCGGTGCCCAACCACCGGCTGTGGACCCTCCGACGAGGGCTGTTGTCCCATCGATCGCCAGGGAACTACCGAAACCGTCGCAGGGTTCCGGCGGTACCAACTGGCCTCTCAGGCTCCACTCCCACCATATCCCCCTTTCCGCACTAACATAGGTATTATAATAGAATACATAGACGGTCGACTCGCCCGGCGAAGCGCAGCCGTTGCTCACGAGCGCGATGTCACCATCTATGGCCATAGCGCTGGGGCGGTCGCCACAAGAGTTCGGTGGACTGAAACGGAACTCTTCGTACGTCGGATTCCCCCCGTCGCGGAAGGAGACAGAACCCCCTTGCCCTAAGATCATCCAACTCATGCTGGCACTCGCACTCACGCCAAGTGCAACAGCGCGACATCCTCCCATCTCGTGAATTCTATAAAACGGGGAAATCGCGTAATCTTCCACGATGTTCCCATCCATAACCAAGAAGTTGTAAATTTCTCCTTCACCACCTCCATAGAAGAGACCTGCGGTCGCAACCAGCCGCTCTCCGAGCATCGAGATGAAGCGCCCAGCCTCCCAATCGTAGTAAAGAGAATTCTCATCAGCATCACACAAAGTCCTCGTATCGCTCCATGCCCATCCCCCGGGACGGTTCATAAAACAATGCAGACTATTACCGCCTGGCTCGCCCACGATAATCCCGGCTTCCGTGATGGCAACCGCGGCGCCGAATTCGGTATCCTTCTGGGGATCCGGCGAACACAGACCAGCGACTTGATTCCAGTTTCCGTTACTCCGTTCAAACACAAATGCGACGCCCGCATTACTCACTTTCCTTGCAACATCAACATGGCTACCAATATCATAGGTGGGCGAACCAACCACGATAGTATCTTCATAAATAGCGACCGAATGGCTAAAGCCGCTGGGTTCGGGCAGATAGGAGGGAGTCAATCCGGCCTGCAGGCTCCAGTTTGCGCCGTCGTTGAGATAGACATACGCCTTGTCTCCGTCTGGATCCCCCACCACCGCGGTGTTTCCGTCGATGGCCACCGCTTCACCAAAGGCTGCGGTACCGGCTTCAGTCAGTTCGCTGCCTGTGAAGATCAGCTCTCCGGCTGGCGCTGGAAGACAACCGAGTGCCATCACAGCCACCACAAAACCCATCGCCGCACTCATGTGCCTGCTTACTCGGTTTGTATCTTCGGATTTGAGAATGTGCATCGTGTCCCCCACTCTTTCGGTGCGATACAGCCGCAAGGCTACTTGTGGACGGCTTTGTCTCGCTGCCGGGTATTCAGGAGAATTAAAACCAGCTCAAGTATCGCACGGTTGACACCCCCTACAAGAGGGATGTTCCGGAAATGTCAACAAATCTGTGCATTCCGAGGGAGTGTCGGAGCATCTGCTCCAGGTGCAACATTTCGTTACCCGGGGCCTACTGCGCTACGTCACTTACCGGCTTCCGTAGATGTTCCTACCCGCTCCAGCGCGCCGTTCTTCGTGAGCAGCACCAGTTCACCGCTCAGCGGATCTCGCGCCGCATCGGCATACAAGTCCAGCGGTGTGTAAGGCGACCGCGGTAGCGCCTCGCCGCTCCCTCCGACCGGATGGACCCCACCGTTCAACTCGACAACGAAGCTACGGCCTTCGCTCTCCAGCAGCGCGCGCGCGCCTCCAAAACCGAAGTCAAACTCCGCGACCGTCGCAAAACCTTCCGCCTCATCGTATCGATAGACCTTCCCTCGCTTGTCCATGATTTGGATCGACTCACCCACCGACACATCCTGAGGCCACGGTGGAACCTCGATCGGCTTGCTCCATTCGCCCGTCTCTGAACGAATTAGTAAAAGGCGAGCGTTGATTGCCAACGCGGCCAGCCTACCTTCTCCGTTCACCGCCAGCCGCCACGGGCCGCTCGTTCGCTTGGCTTCACCATCGAAGTCATCTGGAAGTACGTGCTCTACCGTCCATTGCAGCCGTGGCCGCTCGTGCGTGCCTTCAACCGCGGTCAGCCGAAGCAAGGTTCCGTCTATACGAATAGACCAAACCGTCTCTCCATCGTAGGCCACATCCCAGAACCGGTTCTCCGATTCCGCCGAATCGATGCGCCAGCCCCCCGCACGATGCAGCGCCAGCCGCCCCCACAGGTCGCACAGCAACGCTTCTCCTTCCGGCCCGAACCCCAGTCGCCAGGCGAAGGGCGCGATCTGCACGCGCGTAAAGATACGCCGCCCGGCCAACCGATTGACCAACGTTTCGTTGGCCATCGGCAGCAGGTTCGCTTCGAGTTCGGGGGTTCGCGCCAAGGCTGAGCCGAGGATGCGCATCGCCGCCCAGGGGCGATCCCGCAACGTCTCGATGCGAATACGATCTTGCAGCGGTTTGGCGCTACGTGCCGGTTCGATCGCGTGTTTCCCGCCTTTCACATCGATCAACGTAATCGTACGCCCCGAATCGCTCCGCCCCTCGGAACTCCCACCCGTTCGAGTCTCCGTTTCGAGACCGCCTGTCAATGCCCCCGTCAGGATTGCGATTCGCCGCCGTTCGATCTTCCGCGTGTCGTAGACCCAGCTGTGCCCTTCCACTTCGATACGGCCGTCAAGGTGAATCCAGATCGCTTCGCCCTCCGGCCCGATGATCGTATCGACGATATTCGGCGTGATCGGATCCGGCACCCGGCGCGAGTCGTACGACCGCAGCGCGGCCAACTCGGGCTTGCCCTCAAGCGCTGCCGTACGCCATCCTGCGGCCAGGGTCTGCACGCGCCCCAGCGCGTCGCTGATCGTGATTCCCCCGTCCGGTTCGAGGCGCAGCCGGTTGGCCTCTTCGAACCCAAACACCTGAATCTTGCGCCAAATCCCCTCTTCCGTGGGTACAGAAGGGTCGCAGAGCCACAGACGGTTCCATGAGTCGACTTGCGCCAGAAACCGTCCGGCGTTTTCCGTCCGAATCAACCGCCGGGGCTTCACGCCTCCGAACCTCGCGTACGGTGGAGGCTCCAGCCGCTCTACCGTGCCGTCGTAGGCGACTCGAACCACGCTCCCGTCTTTCTCCAGTACCCAATACGCATCGGCCCCACGCACCGCGTCGATTGTCCGCAGTGGCCGTTCTGGAATCGTCGCTACAAGGGCCCGGCTATCTTCTTTCGGCTCTTTGTACAACGTGCCCGCTGTATCGACATAGTGCCAAAGGGCCTCCTCACGCCACGCGGCGGCCAGGTGAAATCCCGCTTCAGACTTCGACAGAGGCACGGGCTGCCAGCCATCCAGCCTCTCGGCTGTCCTCGGAAACACCTCCGGGGCATGGTTGAAAGCGATCCAACTTCCGGTCATGCACAGCTGCATCAAGAGGGCCGCCGCGATCCAGTGCCTGCGGCCGCGCGGTCGCGGAACTGCCCAAAGCACTTCGGTCAGCAGCAAAACCATGGGGGGTCCCAAGAATGCAAACAAGTCCCAGTCGCGGGGCATGCCTCCCAAGGAATTACGCAGCAGCAGAAACGCGAACGGCACCACCGCCGCCGCACCGAGAAGTCCGGCACGCCTCGTGAAGACGCGTCCCCAGACGACGTGCCGGGGAACCAGGCAGAGCCATGCCACGAGTGGCAGAGCCGGTGCCAGAAGCACCAGCTCGCCCAAGACATCGGACAGATGCTGCCAAGAAAAGAGCCCCGCCTCTCCGGTGGCCGTCGTTCCAACCACCATGGGGAGCCCCTCCAACGCGAGGAACTTACTCAGTACGGTCTGGCGATCCTGGTTCTGACCGGTGCAGGCCACGAATGCGATTGCGGCGACCAGAGGAATCAGCGCATACACGCCCGCCAGCCCCAAACGGATGAGCCGCGGTTTCTCCCGGTGGTGGTACAAGCCCAACACGCCCAGTGCGGGGAGCATCATCACTTGCCATGTCCCGGCCAGGCACATCAGCGTGGCTAGACAGGCGACGATCCACAGGCCTTTTCCTCGTCGGTGCAGTGTCTGCAGCGCCACGAGCAGCAGCAGGGTCTGCAATCCTGTCGCCAGCGGGTAAATCTCTAGATAGCCAAAACCCAGTTGGATCGCCCCGCTCGTCCAGATCGATCCCACGAGGAGCACGCGGCGTTCCCACGTCAAGCGGCGCGTGATCGCCAGCGACCCCCAAACCAGTCCCGCCAGGATCGCGCAGGAGACCAGCCGGTAGAGCACCAGCAACGGAATCCCCCACAATTCGTGGATTGAGACGAGAACGCCTTGCCGTATCCACTGATCGAGCGGCGCGTGGGGTTGAGGCATCCAGCCTCGGATGGTCTCGAACCAATGCAGAAACACGTCCGCGTCGCCAAGATGGATACGCCGGGCTTGGGCCAGCCAGCCTATCAGGCCCGCCAGGATTCCCAGCACGCCATAGCCCAGCCAAGCCCACACCTTTCCGCTCCGGAGACCCGCTGGTTCTTCAGAGTCATCGGCTGAATCGTGACGTGACCCGGGCAGGGCCCAGAGCATGAGCCAGAAGCAGACAGCCAGTCCCGCGAGCCATGGTTGGTCGTATAGCGGATAGAAAACCCACATCTGAATCGGACGTTTCCTTCGATGGAGATTTCATAAGCTACACCTGTCGGCGGTTTCGGGCGAGCACGGTGGTACATCGGCCGCTCAGGACTATCTGCCCCAATCAGCCTTTCGCGGCGACGACATGAAGACCTGTTATGGGGTGGGCAATCGGGTATGCTTCTGGTTCAAGGAAACCCCATGCCCATGTCCCAGCCTGCGCCGAAATACGATCTTCAACTCTCTGTGTTTTTCCCCTGCCACAACGAGGTGGAGAATATCGGTGGCTTGGTCGAAAAGACTGTCGCGCTGTTGCGGCCGTTGGTCGGTGAGTTCGAGGTAGTACCGATCGACGATGGCAGCACGGATGGAACGCGCGAGAAGATTGACGAACTCGCCGAGCGGTTTCCTGAGGTCCGGGCGGTTCACCACGAGGTCAATGGAGGCTATGGGGCGGCCGTCAAGACCGGGATTACCGAAGCGAAACTCGACTGGATTTTCTTCACCGATGGAGACGCGCAGTTTGACGTCGCCGAGTTGGAGGGGTTCCTCGAACATGCGGGTCCGTACGATGCCGTGGTTGGATACCGTCTCGATCGGCAGGACCCCGCTCATCGCAAGCTTTTCGCATTCTGTTGGGGGTTATTGATTCGGGGGCTCTTCGGCTTTCGGGTCCGCGATCTCGACTGTGCCTTCAAACTTCTGCGTCGCAACCTTTTCGAGGGAACGCAGTTCAAGGCCGAGGGCGCGGTAATCACTGTCGAACTCTTCGCCCTGATGCGCCGTCACGAAGCCCGGATCAAGCAGATCGGCGTTCACCATTACCCGCGTATCGCTGGCGAGCAATCCGGGGGTAGTCCCCAAGTCATTCTGCGCGCCTTCAAGGAACTCATCAAACTGTACGGTCGTCTCCGAGGAGAGTGAGTCTCAAACCGATGCCCGATCAATCGACTTCTAATGAACCGGTCGTTCTCAAACCGCCTTTGAGTGCGGAGACTGTTTCCGAGGTGTGTGCCGGAGATTCCGTATCGATTACCGGTCCGCTCTATGCGGCGCGCAGGGCCACATGCCAGCGTATCGCCGAAGACGTGAACTCTGGGGAAGCGCTGCCTTTCGACATGGAGGGGCAGATTCTTTACTTAGTTGGCCCCACCCCGCCCGAGGCTCCGCTCACCGTGGGGGCGTCCGGGACCGACTGGCCGTTGCCGTGGGACCGGCTTTTCGCGGCCGGGCTGCGCGCTGTGATTGGGATTGGGGTCGTCGACCCAGCCTTCGCGGCAGTTCTGCAAGAGAGCCGGGGGCTTTGTCTCGACATCTCTCCCGAGCATGCGGCCAAGGCGGCCGCGAGCATTCGCACCATCGAGGATGTCGCCTATCCCGAACTATGTGACGCGGCTCTCCGGCGTTTGCATGTGGAGGGTTTCCCCGCCACCGTACACAGTTTGGGAGCCGATTGACGCTTTCTTGTGGTGAAGTAGAATTCGCGGTCTGGGGCTTTTGGGGCAAGGCTATCCTGATACACTCCTAGCCCGCCGCCGTGCGCACGAAGATGCTCCGAGGGCTATTCTCGTGCCAAGGCGCACCCAAAAAATCACCGTACACCGCATCCGGTTCGAGACCCGCCCCGGCGAGTAGCGCTGTCATCTCTTCACGGCTATAGAGGCGAACCGATTCACGAAAACACTGCTCGCCGTTTTCGTCGCGGATCGTGATCCGTTTTTCGACACGCGCATCGTCTTGTGTGAGGCGGCGTTCTTCCAGCACGCTCCGATTGCCCAGCCTTCGTTCGCTTCGAGGAACCAGGTTCAACCGCACGTGCGCCGGGTTCAGGAAGTCGATGATGTACTTCCCCCCGATGTTTTCCCCATCGGTGGTGAGCACTCGAGCGATCTCGTTCAACACCGTCTTGTCTTCCCGCTCGTCTTCAAAATACCCGAATGACGTAAAGAACATGACGACCGCGTCAAAGCATCCTGTAGCGAATGGCAGCGCACGCATATCGCCGCGCACGAGACGTTTGGCATTGTGAATGCTGCACGCCTGCTCCAGAAGTGTCGATGAGTAATCGAATCCCGTTACCGTTTCAAAACCCGCATCCTGCAGCGCCCGCGAGTGCCGTCCATTCCCGCAACAGAGATCCAGTATCCGAGAACCGGGTTGCAGGGACAGGGTTTGGGCGGCAAACTCCGCTTCCTCTCGTGCGCTTTCCAGGTCCCGGTGACCGTACACCTCTGTGTACGTCTGGTTGAACCACTCCGCCCACCAATCGGTCGCCGGGGATTCCTTTGTTGGATGCAATCTGTCTTTCATATTTGGCCGCACGTCTTGCCGATTGACCGGCACTCTAGAAGCTCGCTTTGACTATAAATGAAAACGGCCCGGCGGTCTTGTGCATTCCATGGCCGCCGGGCCGTTCATCGTTCCTATTTCGTGGGTTGGGGACGCGGTGGTACCGCGATCCATTTAGAGGGTTTTGTCGCCGGGCTTCCAGTTTGCGGGACAGTTCTCACCGGTCTGGAAGGCCGCGACCACGCGCAGCAGTTCGTCCGCGCTACGTCCGACCGACAGGTTGTGCACGATGGACGCTTCCAGCACACCGTCCGGGTTGATGATGAACGCACCGCGCAGAGAGATACCTTTCTCTTCCACGAGGATACCGAACATCCGGCTCACACGGTGGTTGAGGTCGCTGATCCAGGGGTACGGAACATCGCCCAGATCTTTCGACCACGCTTTGTGGGAGAAGGGGCTATCCGTGCTGGCGAGAATAACCTCGACACCCAGTTTCTTGAATGCGTCGGCTTTCGCGATCAGCTCTTTGATCTCTGTCGGACAGACGAACGTGAAGTCGAGTGGGTAGAAGAACACCAAACGCCACTTACCTGCGTAGTCGTCCAGTGAAATCCCATCCAGATCGGGGTTGCCGTTGACCAGAGCGGGTACGGTGAAGTTCGGTACTTTGGTTCCTACACGAATGGCCATAAGCCAGTCCTCCTTAAGGAATATCTCTTGTTTTATTTAGGGTATCCCCCCTGCCATGGGCGGCCGCCTCGAGCCGTCTGGCTTAGCGCGCGGACGTGAACTCCTGGCGACACCATAGACGCTACCAAACGGGTCTCCGCTTCCAAACCCTCCCCCCGAAGATCGCTCTCTTTGACCGTCTCCTACCGGTGTGCAACCATGGGCCGCCCACCGAGTCGTCCCGCCTCGGCCAACCGAGAGCGGCTGGCTCGGACGAATCTACTCTTCGCCAAAGGTCATACGTGTTTGTTCTTCGGCACGCAAGTGCTCGGGAACGATCTTCACTTCGCGAGTGTCGATCTTTGTCTTGGATTCCGGCGTCTCCGGTTCCTTTGTCGCGCGTGCCGCAGTGCGGGAGACCAACTGGGGATGCCGGGCCTCGATCTTGTTCAAACTGACACAGATCTTCGCGGCGACCCGGCTCCATTCCACCGCCTTGCCTGCGCTCCCGAGCAGCTCCGGTTCCGGCTCGTCAGCGGCGGCTTCATCGATTTCGACCAGCGGCTCATCCACCATGGAGGTGATCTCCTCCGGGTCCATAAAGACCGGTGTCGGCTCCTTTTGTGTGACCGTCATGACCGGGATCACGCGCGGGAGCATACGGGTCTTGAGCGCTGGAGCCCAGAACCGCTGGTAGCTCTTCTGCGCTTCGACGATGACCCGTTTCCAGGGTGCGAGTTTCTCTTGCTCAAATTTTCTGAACGTATCCCCGCCGTCTTGTCGCGCGCCGTACATCGCCAGGCCTCTTTGGATCACAAGAATCACCATGTTGCTTTCCGGGTCGAGTTTGTCCCGGAAGAACTGAATAGCCAGATGGCACGTGGGATACAGAAGATAGCCCATTCGCCCTGTGGCCATGATCCGCCGTTCATCGAAGGTTGGCTTATAGCCCACGCAGCACAGTTTTCCCAGCTCGCGGGCCAGGGTTTCCCAGGGCTCGGGAATTTTTTTGATACATTCCGCCAGTCGTTCGGGGGTGACCGGTTTGATCAAGAAGTCCGAAGCTCCCATTTTGAGCGTCTGCCGCACCGAATCGATGTCACCGGCGCGGCTGGTCATCATTACGACTTTGGTCTCGTTACGAAGGCTCTTGATGCTCGAAAGTGTCGCGAATCCGTCCAACTCCGGCATGACGATGTCCAGGAGAACCAGCGTGGGGCTCCGTGTCTTAAGAATTTCGATGGCCTCGTAGCCGTTGCTCGCTTGGCCGATGACGCTGTGGCCCAGATCGGAGACGTAGCCGACCATAGCCTCACGGGCCGTGGTATCGTCGTCGACAACCAGAATCCGATGCGCCAAGGCTCACCTCAAATCGAAACAAACGGTGGAATGCATGAACACATTCAGTATATCTGTACGTTCTTCGAACGTGAAGCCCGAATGACGAACCTCCAAGAAACGCCCCATTTCACCGTGACCTATGGGCAGAGCGGGTAGACGTCGCACTGGACCGGCTCGCTCGAACTGAAACGCCGGACACATCCTCCGTTGGCCTGGCAGATATGAACCGCTTCGCCTGTGGCCAGTTTGCGTGGCATCAGCGGATCCGCCAGTGTCTGTCGCCCAAAACCGATCAAATCGGTCAGACCGGATTCCAAGCAGTAGGAGGCGGCACAGGGCCAGTCTGCGCCCATGACTGAGTTTCCCGTGTTCAGTGTCAACGTATCTGTTCCTAACAATTCGCGTTTCGCCAGCCCGGGAAGCCGCAACGCGCGATACAGTTCCTCTTCGCGAGTAGGGCGCGTCTTGTGATCTTCCGGCCAGCCGGGGAGCGGAGGACCGGTTACGCTAACGATGTGGACCCCCAACTCGGCCAGACGCTGCAAGAAAAGCCGAGGTTCGGCAAGATCCAACGTCGCATCGTCATACCCGGCGGTTCCAAACTCGCCGCGACCGCCCTCGTAGATCGCGATCCGGGACATGACCAGCAGCTCGCCGACGCTGGCCCGGATCCCCTCGATCACCTCACGGAAGAACCGAAAGCGGTTTTCGAAATCGCCCCCATACTCATCCTCACGCACATTACGGGGTGCGAGAATCTCCGCCCCGAAGAAGGCGTGACATTGTTTGATATCCACACCGTCGAATCCGGCTTCGGCCGCCAGTTCGGCGGAGCGGATCGTCGCATCGCGGATATACAGAATCTCATCGCGGGACATCAGACGACAATCGGGATCGTCCGTCGGAGCCGGTGAACAGCGACGCCCGGTTTCCGCTTCAACATGCCGTCCGTTGTGCGAAAGCTGTGCGAACAGCAGCGGTTCCGGGTGGGCCGCACGCATCGTATCGGCCAGCGCCGTAAAATCCCCCGCCGTCTCTTCGGTCAGGGCCAGTTGTCGCCGGACCGGGCGATCCTCTTCGACGACCGATGTGCATTCGATGCACACGATCCCCCATCCGCCGCTGGTCAGTCTCCGATAGCGATCGAATGTTGCCGGGCTAGGCGCTCCGTTTTCCAGGGCCGTATTGGTCTCCAGGGGATGAGCCACCAGACGATTGGCGGCTATTTTCGAACCGATGGCGATAGGAGAGAGGAACTGCGTATATTCGTTCATGGGGTCTATTCTG
>CAYTDF010000113.1:0-8809 GCA_964436365.1 uncultured bacterium
ATCAGATTCTTCACAACCTTTGGATCTCCGCCAAACCAGTAGATGTCGCCATGGCTCTTGAGTCCGTTCGAAGGCATATACGTGTTACCATCCCCCAAATACCACCTTCCAACAAAGCCGAGCCCTGTATCGATACCGTTTTCCCTCTGGTCCGGCCCGATGGTGAAAATAACGTAGGTTATGCACCGTGCCGATGTGCCGTACGTGCTTTTCACGCTTGTCTCATACGCGCGGAAATAATCGCCCTCCGGATTGTTCACGGGGAAGAATGGGTCACTCGGAATTGTGGCCATGTAGGCAATCGGTGTGGTGAGCCAAATCAGACCTGCTTCGCTCCGGTGCCGTTGGTAAGGGTTGTGCTCCGATTCGTTGGGGTAGCTGTTGTTGTCGAGACGGTAGAGTTCACTCGCCGTAGCCAGTGACCGGATCTCGGATTTCGATCGCGCAATTGTAGCTCGAAGTCGAGCGCTCAAGAAATTGGGGACCGCGATCGCTGCCAGAATCCCGATGATGGCAACAACAATCAGAAGTTCGATGAGCGTGAAGGCCGTTCTTCCTTTGGGCATGAGACCGTTCGTGAAGTTCAAGATGGGCGCGCCGCCTTTCTCCAAACGGCCCGCCGGGCAAATGACTTAGCGAAATGGAGCCAACGGCTCCCGTGACTAGTATACTTCACAACACACCGAACGTCAATCACCCTCCGAGGTTGTGTTACTGCACAGGGAGAACCGCCTTGCGTAGTTCCGGTTTGCCGTTATCTTCAAGCGGCACGGAAACGCTGATTGCTGGAGAAATTTCGGGATGAGGTACACCCCCACGACCTGCGGGCCGATGAACCGTCGCACGCTCTACGTCTGCTGTTTGCTGGTGATGAGTGGCTGCGCCTTGCTCGAGACGGCAAACTCGGAGGAGGCGGCGCC
The DNA here is from genome assembly GCA_964436365.1 of uncultured bacterium. GTDB lineage: Bacteria > Hinthialibacterota > Hinthialibacteria > Hinthialibacterales > CAYTDF01. The sequence continues at coordinate 921 of CAYTDF010000113.1, forward strand.
GCGTGTAGAGTGGACGTTCCAGGCCGGGAGCCGGACGTACTCCTCACCGGTCGTCGGTGAGTTCTCAGACGAACCCGGACAGGAAATCCTCACCACTTCGAGCGAAGAACGCCGCCTGATCTGCCTGAGCGCCGCCCGGAAAGTTCTTTGGACCTATGACGACATCATTCTCCGGCTCACATCGACGCCAACCGTAGCGGACATCGATGCCGACGGTCGGCTGGAAATCCTGATCGCGACTCGGGAGAGTGGTGTTATCTGTCTAAGCCATGACGGCACGCAACGTTGGAAGGTTCCGGTCGCGGGCGGCATTCCTTGGGGAAGTGTGACGGCGGCCGATTGTGACGGCGACGGCAAGACCGAACTGTTCTGGATTTCGCGCGAGGGACTGCTTGAGTGTCGCAATGCGGATGGGGTGAAGATTTGGGATGTCGAGACGCCGCGTCCACCGGGTCCGCTCGGACCCGTCGCGGTCGGTGATCTGGATGGCGACGGCCTCAAGGAGATCGTCACGTGTGGCGGTCCGAGGACGATCTACTGCGTCGATCGAGCGGGGAGCGAACGCTGGCGGTTCGAAGCCATCGCTCCATTCTCAGCCGCGCCCGTGATCGCGGACATAACCGGAGATGCCGCCCCCGAAGTTCTCGTGGTATCGATCGACGGCCTATTCTACTGTCTGAGTGGCAGGACGGGCAAAGTCGTTTGGAGCCACAGAACCTTTCGGGCGCGAATCGATACAACTGTAGCCGTGGGGGATATTGACGGGGACGGACGGCGCGAAATTATCTATGGCGACGGGCTCGGCTACCTCTATTGTTTGGATGCCGACGGGGAAGAGCGATGGTTCTTCAAAGCCGACGATTGGATCGAGAGCGCACCCGCATTAGGCGATGTCGACGGCGACGGTGAGATCGAGATCGTGTTCGGTTCCGCCGATGGTAATCTCTACTGCCTCTCTTCGCGCGGCGAGCGAGAATGGCGATTTCCGACAGAAAAGCGAATCGCGGCGTCGCCGACCTTGTGCGACTACGACCGCGACGGCGACGTGGATATCCTCATACCTTCGCACAACGGGAATCTTTACGGCCTCTCTCTCGAGGGCCGATGGGATCCCGAACGGATTCTCTGGCCTTTCAGACGATCCGATTTTCAGCACACGGGATGCGTACCATCGGAATGAACGGAACCCCAAGAGTGGCTCAATCTGTTTCGTGTGGCGTGCTGACGATTCTGCTGATCGGCATCGCCCCCATCGCTGGGGCAAAGCCTGTCTTCCAACTCGACGAGCACCGTAAGGCGCTCGCGCTTCAGGTCGACCGGGGCCTCGTCTCTTGGGAAGACGACGCGGAACGTGACGGCAAGAGCGTCCTCAGAGTTGCGGATACGGCGGGGGAAAAGAGCGTTCGATTCTTGCTGTTCGACCGGCCCCGGAAACTCCCCTCTCCGGACCAATACCGAGCCGAGGTGTGGATACGCGCGGAATCGGGGGCCTGCCGTCTCGATTTCATCCTGTACGATGCCGACTCTGGAGCCGAACGACAGCGGTTCAACATGATCGACCGCAGCCCCGTGGATATGTCCCAGGCCCTCTGGGCGTACGGGGCCTGTGACGTCTCCACTGGCATGGATGCCGGGTTGCTTCTCTACAATATCGAGGTTACGGCATCTGGAAGGGATATCTCTCTCCGCGACCTCAGTGTGCATACTTCCGATTCGATTCTGGCCAACGGGGATTTCCTGAAACTGGAGGAGCTCTCATCGAACCCGACCCGCTCCACCCCTCAGGCCACCTCCGGAGTGCCGTGGGGATGGCGGCGGTTGGTTCGCGGGGCGGCGCGCCATGCTCAGGCTACCGGAACGTTCGGGCTGACGACGGAGGCGATAGGCTCCGTTCTGTCAGTGGTGAAAGGCGAGGGAGAATACGTTCTGTCGGCTGAGCCGATACCGCGTCTGGATCGTGCGGAAGGTCTGGTCGCCCGGGCCTTCATCGTTCCGGGATCGGCGGCATCTGTGCTTCCCGCGCTCATTCTTCGCCAATACGGGCCGAGTGGGCTTCTCGCCGAGGATCGTGCGGGCAACCTGTGGGTGGACGCTACGGAATCTGGAGATACGCTTGTATCCACAGGTCGGATCGAACAGCACCCCAAGACCCGGCGCACGATTCTGTCGCTTCAATTTCCGGTGACGCCCGGGCTCTGCCGCATCCGCTCCGTCGAAGTCTGTTCTTTGGAGAAGGCCGAGCCACAGCCGAGCGTCTACGTGGATCAGGTTGGATACGACAGCGGCGATCCCGTCCGCTTTATCGTGGCCACACAGGTCTACCCCCAAGAAGGTCCAAACTCGTTTGTTTTGTCGAAGGATGGAGGACCGGAGCGGACCGGAACGCTGCTGACCTTGGGGCGTTGCGTTGGAGAACAGAACAGTGACTGGGGACAGTACTACTTTGAGGGTACGGTACGCGATGTCGAGCCTGGTTCCTATCGACTCGAGGTGTCGCTTGGAGGCCGCGAGGCTTCCGTCTCCGGTGTTGAGGTCGGGGCGAAACAGCGTCTTCATGCCACCGGCGAACTCGCATACCGCTTCTACAGCGTCCAGCGCTGTGGGGGAGTGGTGCCCGGTTGGCATGGCTTGTGCCACATGGACGACGCTCGGCTCCCCGATGGTACCCATGTCGACGTGACCGGCGGATATCACAACGCGGGCGACTTCCACAAGCATATGTTCGACAACACACCCGCCTCCGTATACGGGATGGTTGCGGCATACGAGCGTCACAAGGAGTTTTACGATGCCATCGATCGTGACGCCAGCGGCCGCGCCGACCTTCTCGAGGAGGTTGTCTGGGGGGCGGACTGGCTGCGGAAGATGGTCGATCCCCGAACCGGGCGCATCTGGATGAATGTCACCAACGATATCGATTATTACGGCACTGCGGAGAACGAAACCGACGGTATCTCCGGCACCGACGACGATCGCTTGATCGGTACCGACGATCCGACGGATCTGGGCGCTTTTAGCATGGCGGCGTGGGCGGTTCTGGCCCGATATGTCCCGGACACGGGCTATCTCGAATCCGCGGAGAAGTTGTGGGCCGTGTATGAAGAGCGGATACTCCAGGGCTACAATCCGCGGCATGTCTTCACGGCGATAGAGTTGTATCGAACCACGAACGATGAGAAATACCGAACGGCTGCCGATCGCTTGACCGAGAAACTGTTTGCGCTTCAGAACGGCGACGGTTGGTTTGCGCGCCAGCCGGGTGGCCCACCGGAGATGCGGCTTTTGGATGAAGGCGCCACACCCGCCGCCTTGGCCCATTACGCTCTGCGTTTCCCCGATTCGCCTCTCGTCTCCCCCATCAAGACTTGTCTGCGCAACTACTTTACTTGGAGTTTCCGTCTCGCCGACAATCCCTTTGGAATCGTTCAGAATTACAACGGTGGCGATCTCTTCTTTTTCATGCGCCGTGAAGTCTGGTATGGCGGGAACAACAGTGAATATTGTTCGACGGCTTGGGCGGCCTATTTGACCGCGAGGCTTTTCGCCGCCGAGCCCGAGTTGGCCGCGCGGTTACGGTCGCACGCGGCCGACCAAATACATTGGTTACTCGGTATGAATCCGCTGGATCTCTGCATGTTTGCGGGGCGGGGGAGTTCAGATCGCATCTATTTCCACCATCTCTACGCTGAAATCCCCGGTCACCCGCGCGGAGCCGTCCCGGGAGCCATCCCAAACGGGATCGTTCGTGAGCCTGGGAACACCGATCGGCCTTGGTTCGATCTACGAACCGCCTCGGGCTCGCTCCCCGCACCGGAATCCGCCGAGCCCTGGCTTCCCCACAACGCGTACTATCTGCTCATGCTCTCGGCGTGTGATGGATCACCCTACAAGCCAATGAACTGACTGGTATTCCGAGCACTGTATTTATGGATATGAATATCCGCCAATATTCCTGTTTGCCTGTTTGACACGGCGTGGCGGCCGGCGGAAACTTACGTATTCAGGGCTCTCTCAGCCGAGACCGTGTTGGGAACCCCTCTCAAGGCAGTGACCGTAGGAGTTCTGTTGATGAAACGTTCGGCGTTTACCCTAATCGAATTGCTGATTGTGGTTGCAATTATCGGAATCCTTGCGGCCATTGCCGTACCCAATTTTCTTAACGCTCGTATCCGCGCGTTGGTCTCGAGGACCGTCGGTGACATGACCTCGCTCGTCACCGCATTTGAGATGTATGCGCTCGACAACGGCGGCCGCTATGTTCCGGACTACGACGGTATCGGGCTCGGGCTCGGCGGTTCCGAAGTGGCCACCTATCTCAAACTCACCACACCCGTCGCGTACATCGGCTCGATCCCCACGGACGTCTGGGTGGACCGGGAGACGTTTAGGGCGCTCTTCGGCAAAAGGGAAAGTTACTATGAATACTGGGGAAAGTTTTCGCGCGGCGCGGAGCGAGAACGAGTAATGACGCAGTATAGCATGTTCTATGTGATGACCAGCCCGGGGCCGGATCGGTCGAGGCAGTTTAGCGCTGATGGTTGGCCTCTGGTCGAAGTGGGAAAGAAGAGTGGAGTTTTGAATTATACTTCCTCGAACGGTTTGCGCTCGAACGGGGATTTCATTGCGACCAACCGTGGCTTGGAGTGACGCACGCAATCCGCCTCTTTTACTGTTTTCTGAGATTGCATCCACAGTGACTCGGGAAAACAGCTGACATAGACTGGTAATTGAAGAGAGAATCGGATATCCAACTCGGGAGGTGGTCGATATGGCCTCGACAGATACCACACGGGGGGGGCAGAGCACGTGCTGTTCCAGTTGGAAGGCGGCGAGCCTGGCGTGTTTCGTATTTCTCATCGTCATCATGTTCGTTGTGTTGCTGATCAATATTGTGATCTGACACGAACGCGGCGATGGACTCGGTGAACCGGTTGACGGGTGCGGTTGAATCCCGTTCTGGGCCGTCGTCTCTATTTGTAGTCCTGACTTCCGATTACCCGCCTGCCCCCCGATCTCGCAAACGCCTCCACTCACCCACCGAACCGAGCGTCTATAGACGAGTCGGTTGACGCCGCCCCCGTCCCGGCCTACCGTGGCCAAAGCATTGCCATAATCCGAATCCGATCGACAATCTACAGGGTGTTCCGAACCATGAAAACACTATTCCTCTCACTCCTCCTAATCGCGCTCAGTCCTCTTGCAGCATGGGTGGCGGATTCTGCGGGTGACCGTCTCTCCGTGAAGGACTTGCGTTGCGAATACCGTGTTGATCCATTGGGGATCGATACAGTTGAACCGCGTCTCAGTTGGGTTTCGACGTCCGACGCACGCGGAAAGAGTCAGAGTGCCTATGAGGTGTTGGTGGCGGCTACTCTCGAAGAACTGGGGAACGGTCGTGGCGATCTCTGGGAATCGGGAAAAGTCGAATCCGACCGTTCGATCCATATCCGGTACGCGGGAGACCCACTGGAATCGTCGACGCGTTGTTACTGGAAGGTCCGCGTATGGGACGAGAAGGGCGAGGTCTCCCCATGGAGTCCAGCCGCCCTGTGGGAAATGGGACTTCTACACGAGGCGGATTGGAAAGCGAAATGGATACGGTTCCAACGGCCGAGCACCTCGCCTACCCCAGCCGGAACGCCGCCTCTGCCCATATTTCGCAAGGAGTTCCGAGTTGGCAAAGAGGTTCGGCGCGCCGTCGTTCACGTCTGCGGATTGGGGTTCTACGATTTGCTCCTGAACGGGCGGAAGGTTGGCGACCGTTTCTTCGATCCCGGTTGGACGAATTACCGGAAGACGTGTCTCTATTCGAGTTACGATGTGACCGCGCAACTCCGGCAAGGCGACAATGCCCTGGGGCTCATGTTGGGCAATGGTATGTACAATGTCGAAGGGGGGCGCTACATCAAGTTCACCGGCTCGCATGGCCCGCCCAAAGCGATTTTGCAGTTGAGGGTCGACTATACCGATGGCACGTTCTCCACAATCGTTACCGACGAAACCTGGCGCGGGGCCGAGGGGCCGATCGTGTTTTCGTGCATCTTCGGAGGTGAGGACTATGACGCACGGTTGGAGCGGACCGGCTGGTTGGAGCCTGGCTATGGCGACTCGAAGTGGCTGGCCGCGACCGTCTGTGAAGGCCCGGGAGGTCGTCTGGCCGCCCAGAGCGCTCCGCCCATCAAGCGCATGCAGGTCCTCAAGCCGGTTGAGGTCACTGAGCCCAAGCCCGGGATCTATCTCTACGACCTCGGACAGAATATCTCCGGCATTCCACGGATCGAACTCCGTGGCGCGGCCGGTGCGGCGGTGCGGATTACACCCGCGGAGCTGCTCAACGCCGATGGGCTGGTCAATCAGTCCGCATCCGGCGGGCCGCATAATTATACGTATACATTGAAAGGCGAGGGCGTCGAGTCATGGCATCCCCGTTTCACCTATTACGGTTTCCGCTATATGCAGGTCGAGGGAGCTGTGCCTGAGGCTGCCGCCGCCGATGGCAAACCGACCCTCGTGCGTCTGGAAGGGTGGTTTACGCGGAGTTCCGCCGAACGGATCGGGCGTTTCGCCTGTTCGAACGATCTTTTCAATCGCATTCATGAGTTGATCGACTGGGCTGTCGGAAGCAATTTGCAGAGCGTGCTCACCGATTGTCCCCATCGAGAGAAACTCGGGTGGCTTGAGGTCGCGCATTTGATGGCGCCGTCGGTCATGTTCAACTACGACGTGCCGCAGTTTTACCGCAAGGTCGCGCACGACACGACCGAATCTCAGCAACCTGACGGTCTCGTCCCGGATATCGCTCCCGAGTACGTCGTCTTTGGCGGTGGGTTTCGTGATTCCCCCGAGTGGGGCAGCGCGAGCGTGATCGTACCTTGGTATCTCTATCAGTGGTATGGGGACCGGGATATCCTGGCCGATTGTTATGGCACGATGGTGCGCTACGTCGATTATCTTGGAAGCAAGGCGAAGGACGATATCGTATCGCACGGTTTGGGCGATTGGTTCGATTTCCTGAGAGGCGGTGGAGTGGGGGAGTCGAAACTGACGCCGAAATCGTTGACCGCAACGGCGATTTACTATCACGATATCTCGATAGTCGCCCAGACCGCCGAACTCCTCGAACGGCGTGACGATGCGAAAAAGTACTCCGCTTTGGCCGAACGTGTCCGCGCGGCGTTCAACCGAGAGCTGTTCGACGCCAAGACGGGCCAGTATGCAACCGGGAGTCAGACCGCGAACGCCATGCCTCTGGTGCTGCAAATTGTCGACAAGGAGCACCGAGCCTCGGTTTTTGACCGTCTCGTTGATGAGGTCATCGCGCGGGATTACATCACGGCGGGCGATGTCGGATTCCACTACCTACTCCGCGCGCTGGCCGACGGCGGGCGAAGCGATCTGATCTATCGACTGAACGACCGGACCGATTCCCCCGGGTACGGTTACCAGCTCCAGCAAGGCGCGACCAGTCTGACCGAAGCTTGGGACGGGCGTACGGTTGTATCGCACAATCACTGCATGCTGGGCCATCTACAAGGATGGCTTCATCAGGAACTGGCCGGAATCAAACGCGATCCGGCGGCCTTGGCCTACAAGAAGACGATTCTCCAACCTCATGTTGTCGGCGGCATCACTTGGGCCAAGGCCTCTTACCGCTCGATGTATGGTGACATCGTCAGTGATTGGCGAGTCGAGAACGATGAGATTGTGTTGAAGGTTTCGGTCCCCGCCAACACCACCGCGACCGTGCACGTTCCGACGGATGATCTCTCCAAGGTTATGGAAAGCGGCCGACCGGCCGCACAAGCCGAAGGGGTCGCGTTTGTGGGTACCGAGCGTGATGCCGCTCTCTATCGCATCGGTTCCGGGGATTACAAATTCCAAGCGCCTTG